>JAEUHO010000199.1 GCA_016795345.1 Planctomycetia bacterium
CGGCGGGTGGTCCGCGCGCGTCGGGGCCGACGGCACGTGGCGCCTCGACGGCCTGCCGGTCGGCGCGTACGCGCTGCGCCTGAACGAAGCGGGCCTCGTCTGGAGCGAGACGCCGTTCGAGGTCGTGGCCGGCGTGCCCGCCACCGTGGCGCTCGTCGAGGCCCCCGCGGCGTCGATCGACATGCTCGTCGTCCACGAGGACGGCGCGCCGGCCGCCGGTGCGGTCCTCGAGGTGACGCCCGCGGCCGGGACCTGGGTCGAGCTCGGCGACGACGACGTGCAACACGTCGCGCCGCACACCGGGGCCGACGGCCGCCGCCACGTGACCGGCCTGCCGTCGGGAGCGACGACCGTCCGCGCGACCTACGCCGGGCGCCGCGTCGAGGCGACGGTGGAGGTCGCGACGGGCGCGACGGAGCGCCTCACGTTGACGGTGCCGGCGAAGTAGGCGCCGTTACGAGACAAAATGGTCCGATCCGAGGCCGTGCGTCGGGGCGCGCAGCGCGAGCCCGGTCCATTCACGAGGGATGAGCTGCGACAGGAGCTGAACGATACCCATCGGCCGGTTGGGGGCGATGGATGCGACCCGGGCGCGGCGCGGAGGCGACCATGCCGACCGGTCCGCGGAGCGGATGAAGGCCCGAGCTGGCGCAGGGCCTGAAAGGGAGGCCGTGTTCCTGCATCACGCCGAGGAGCCTCCGTGCCGTGGCGCGTGCGTTCGCGCCCGCCGGTGGCGCTGCGAAACGCCCGGGGTCGCAGCCGCGGCCCCAACCTCGTCCCCTCGTGCATGGGCCGGGCTGGGAACGACGAGGATCGCGGGTTCCTGACCCGCTGACGAGGAGTGACGCCGCGCGGCGCGCCCCGCCGCCGGCCGAAATCGACCAGGTTGTTTCGTGACAAGCCCGTAGGGCCCGGGACCTCCGCGCGGCGGCCCGCCGAGCCCGCGCCCTGCGGGCGAGCGGGCCTCGCGTCCCGGGAGCACGACCGCGTGGGAGCGCACGCCCAGGGTGCCTGGCGCGGGAGGGAAGCCGTCGGACCGGGTTCTCAGAGCGACGCCGAGGTCTCGCCGACGCGCAGCACTTCCTTCACCTCCTCGGGGCTCGTGGCGTCGAGGAGGCGCGTGCGGAGGAAGTCGCTGTCCATGAGGCCGCCGGCCTTGCGCAGGAGACGCGACTGCGTGCCGGGCGCGGCGTCGGCGGGGGAGAGCAGGAGGAGGACGAGCCGCACGGGCCGGCCGTCGGGCGCGAGGTAGTCGAGGCCCTCGCGCAGGCGCGCGAACGCGGCGCGCGGCTCGCGCAGCCCGGGGACGCGCGCGTGGGGGACCGCGACGGAGCCCGCGACGGACGTGGGGACGGCCTTCTCGCGCCGGAGGACCGCGTCGATGGCGAGGCCGGTGTCGACCATGGCGCCCTCGCAGGCGAGGCGGACGAGGCGCTCGACGAGGGCGATGCGGTCCTCGAGCTCGGGGTCGAGGAGGATCGCGCCGGGCCGGAGGACGTCGGCGATCGAGACGTCGCGCGACGGCTCGAACTCGTCCTTGATGTCGCCGATCAGCTCCTCGACGATGTCCTCGAGGGTGAACATGCCGACGGGGGTGCCGTCGTCGTTGACCGCGATGCCCATGTGCTCGCCGGACTTCTGCAGCTTGCGGAGCGCGGCCTCGAGGAGCAGCTCCTGCGGGGCGCGCGGCATCTTGATCATCTCGCGGCGCAGGTCGGGCGTCGTGCCCGCGAGGAGGTCCATGAGGATGGACTTCACGTGGACGAGGCCGATCACCTTGCCCTTGGGCCCCTCGACGAGGGGGTACCGCGAGAGCCGCTTCTGGGCGATGACCGCGGCGTTCTCGGGCCAGGGCCGCGAGACGTCGAGGCACGTGGTGGACTCCAGCGGCACCATCACGTCCTTGATGCGCAGCTCGCCGAAGTCGAAGGCGTTCTCGAGCAGCAGGAGGTGGTGGAAGGAGAAGCCGCCGCGCTCCTGCGACGCGCCGAGGATCGAGCGGAGCTCCTCCTCGGTGTAGGTGACCTCGACCTCGCTCGCGGGCTTGATGCGGATGAGGCGCAGGACCGCGCGCGAGGCGCCGTTCATCAGCGACAGCGGGATGGAGAAGAAGCGGTGGAAGAGCCGCAGCGGCCGCGCCACGAACAGGGCCGACCGCTCGGCGTGCTGGATGGCGATCGACTTGAAGGTGAGCTCGCCCACGATGATGTGGATCGCGCTGATCAGGACGAAGGCGGCGGTCGCGGACGCGCCGTGGGCCGCCGCCGAGCCCATGAAGCCGCCGAACACGCGCTCGAAGATGCCGGCGAACGCGGGCTCTCCGATCCACCCGAGCGCGAGGCTCGCGAGCGTGATGCCGAGCTGCGTGGCCGACAGGTAGTCGTCGAGGCGGCTGACGACGTGCAGCGCCTCCTTCGCCTTCGGCGAGTGCTTGCCGCCGGCGTCGACGAGCTCCTCGAGCCGCGTCGAGCGGACCTTCACCAGGGCGAACTCGGCGAGCACGAAGAACCCGTTGATCGCCACGAGGGCGAGGGCGGCCAGGATCCGGGCGGTGTCGTCGAGCATCGGGTCTCCGGGGGGGAGCGAGAGGGTACACGAACGCCCGGCGGTGTCGTCTTTAAGGGAAATTGACGCCCCCGGCGTCGTGGCTTGGCGAGCGCCCCTGACCTTCGCGCTCGGCAAGGAGGGCCGACCGCGTTCGCGGACGGTCCGCTCGTTCCGTCTTCCGGGGTCCGACCCCGGGGTTTCACCCAACCGGGAGGGTTTCTACGATGGATTGGCGCACGTACGCGGCGGTCGGGGCCCTCGGCCTCGCCGCCTTCGCTGGCGCGGCTCGGGCCGACGACACGTCGGACCTCCGGGCGCAGCTCGAGGGGCTGCAGCGCAAGGTCAGGCAGCTCGAGAACCTCGCGCCCTCGCAGGACGAGATCAGCGCGACCGTCGCGCAGTACATGACGACGGCGCCGCAGGTCGCGTACGTCGGCGGCGGCGCGGACGGCTCGGCCGGCTTCCCCCTGGGCAAGAAGCCCTTCATCAAGGAGGGGCCGAACAAGCTCGAGATCGCGTTCCGCAACCAGGTGCGCTACGAGGCGTTCCTGTACGGCGACGACGCGGTGGGCACGCTGAACGACACCGGCAACCCGGTGAGCGACGAGGCGCCGCGCGACCGCTCGGGCTTCGAGATCGAGCGCCTGTACCTCGGCCTCGACGGCACGATCTTCTGCGAGGACATCACCTTCAAGCTCGAGCTGAACTTCGACGCCGACGGCGGCACGGGCGTCGAGAAGCGCTACGCGTACATCGACTGGAAGTTCGCGGGCGAGCACCACATCCGCGCGGGCGGCGACAAGGTCGCCTACTGCGCCGAGGAGAACCACTCCTCCGGCGTGCTCGCGTTCGTCGACCGCTCGATCGTCGGCAAGGCGTTCGAGCTCGGGTTCGACACGGGCGTCGCGCTGTGGGGCTACTTCGGCGGCTGCGACTGCCCGAAGAACTTCATGTACAAGCTCCAGGTGACGAACGGCGAGGGCCTCATCAACCGCGGCTCGGTCTTCAACACCGACGCGTTCGACACGTACAGCGACAACCTCCTGATCGCCGCCATGGTCGAGTGGAACATCACCTGCAACGACTGGAAGTGGGACATGGTGGACCACCGGTCGTGCGAGAAGCGCTGCGCGCTCGACCTCTCGATCGGCCTCGCCGGCTACTACGAGAACGACGACGACAGCAAGCACGACCAGTGGGGCGGCCTGCGCCTCGGCGACAGCAACGACCGCGCGGAGCGGTACGGCCTCGACTTCTGGGTCCGCGGCCAGTGGAACGGCCTGTCGTGGCTCGGCGAGTTCATGCTGCGCAACATCCAGTACACCCGCGACAACGGCGGCGGCCCCTCGACGAAGCCGGAGCAGGAGGACATGGGCGCGCAGCTCACGGTCCACTACCGCTTCGCGGACAGCAACTGGGGCATCGGCGCCCGCGCCGCGATGATCTGGCTGGACGACGACTATCTGACGCTCTCGTCGGGCCCGCAGGGCAACGTGACGACGATCGACCTCGAGGACACCATCACCGAGTTCGGCGTCGCCGTGAACTACTTCTTCCACGACCACAACAACAAGATCACGGCCGACGTCCTGTTCGTGCAGGACAACTCGGGCGTGAACTCGTCGAGCGCCGGCTACATGCACGGCGCCTCGCGCGGCGTGCTGGTCGAGGACGGCGTGTTCCTGCGCGTCCAGTGGCAGCTGAACTTCTGATCGTGCGCTGACGTCGTCCGGACCTCCTTGGCGACGTCGGCCCTCCCGGGGGGGCGCCTCTCACGGGGCGCCCCCCTTCTCGCTCCCGTCGAAACCACCCCGTCCGGCCCGCCGGGCCGCTCCCGTGGAGACCCCATGACCCGTCGTCTGCTGACCGCGCTCGTCGTCGGCGTCCTGTGCGCCACGTTCACCGCCTGTTGCGGGACCTGCATCAAGGACCCGCCGTGCTGCAAGAAGCCGGAGGCCCCCAAGTGATCCGTCTCCTCCGCTCCCTCGCGGCCTCGTTCGCCGCCGTGGCGGCCCTCGCGGGCTGCTGCGCCGGCGGCAAGTGCATCAAGGACCCGCCGTGCAAGTGCGGCGAGAACCCCTGCTGCCTCTCCCCGCTCCAGAAGAAGTCGCTCGAGGCGAAGACCCACGCGCTCCCCGCGGGGCCGGTCGTCTACTCGTACGACGAGAAGACCTACATCCTCTTCACCGAGAAGGGGGTCGCGGACTTCGAGAAGGACCCGGGTGCGTTCGAGGAGAAGGGCGCCGTGCGCCTGATCCGCAAGGGCAAGACCTACCGGACCGACCTCAACGTCGGCACCGAGGCCGAGCCGGACTGGCCGTCGCTCGTCGCGCGCGCCGTCCCGTTCACCTGGACGCCGCCGCCGAAGAAGTGATCGACCTCGCATGCGACGGCGCGCGCGCCGTCCCCGGCCGGGCCTCGCGTACCCACGCGGGGCCCGGTTCGTTTCGCGCCGGGTCCCGTGCCGCGGGATCGGCCCCGGGATCGGCCCCGGGCGGCCCGGCGCGGCGTGGTCGCGGCGCGGTCGGCGGGTCGATGGGGTCGGAGTGTGGGTGCATAAACCGTTGCAGATGAACAGGTTGCGTTCGCATGCGTCAGCGCGGGCGGAATCTGTCCCGATCTTTACAAAGGCTTGAAGGTCGGCGGCGAGGCTCCGGGCAGACCTCCCAAGGAGTCCTCGAGTGCGCAAGACCTTCTCGTTCCTGACCGGCGCGGCGCTGACCGCGCTGGCCACGTTCTCCTCGCGCGCCGGCGCCGACACGACGCCCGCGCTCCCCGAGTACCAGCCGACGAGCGGCGTCTCGGGCGACCTGACCAGCATCGGCTCGGACACGCTGAACAACCTGATGACGTTCTGGGCCGAGGGCTTCACCGGCCTCTACCCGAACGTGAACCCGGCCATCGAGGGCAAGGGCTCGAGCACCGCGCCGCCCGCGCTGACGCAGGGCACGGCCATCCTGGCGCCGATGTCGCGCGAGATGAAGGCGGACGAGATCCAGAAGTTCGAGGCCAAGCACGGGTACAAGCCGACCGGCATCCGCGTCGCCCTCGACGCCCTCGCCGTCTTCGTCGGCAAGGACAACCCGATCGAGAGCCTCACGATGGAGCAGGTGGACGCGATGTTCTCCTCGACGCGCAAGCGCGGGGCGAAGGCCGACGTCACGACGTGGGGCCAGGTCGGGCTCACGGGCGAGTGGGCGTCGCTGCCGATCTCGCTCTACGGCCGCAACAGCGCGTCGGGCACCTACGGGTACTTCAAGGAGCACGTGCTCTCGAAGGGCGACTACAAGTCGACCGTGAAGGAGCAGCCGGGCTCGGCGGCGGTGGTCAAGGGCATCACGGAGGACCGCGCCGGCGCCGGGTACAGCGGCATCGGGTACATGACGGCCGGCGTCCGCGCCGTGCCGATCATCGGGAAGGACGGCAAGCCGCACGCGGCCGACAAGGCCAACGTCTACAGCGGCGCCTACCCGATCTCGCGCGCCCTGTTCGTCTACGTGAACAAGGCCCCGGGCCAGCCGCTCCAGCCGATCGTGAAGGAGTTCCTCTACTACGTCCTGTCGCGCGCCGGGCAGGAGGTCGTCGTGAAGGACGGCTACATCGCGCTGACGCCCGAGATCGTCGCCGCCGAGCGCGCCAAGCTGAACTGACCCCGAAG
>JAEUHO010000238.1 GCA_016795345.1 Planctomycetia bacterium
CAGCCGGACGGTGCCGACTTCTCCTGGCGCGACCGTCAGGAGTTCCGTGGCGATCGGCGCCCGCGGCGGAGGGAGCGCCTCGTCGTCCCGGTCGTGGGGACCGTGGACGATCGCCGCACGAACGCAGGCCAGCGGGATCACCGTCGGTTCATCGGTCCGGTTCAGGACCCGGACCTCGAGCGCGAGGTCGTGACCGATTCCTCCGTGCGAGGACGCACCCGATGATCCCTCCGTGACCACCCAGAAGGGCAAACGGCTCGACCCCCACGACCTCGGCATCTGCGTCGCTTGGCGACGCGCGGCGTCGAGGACGGCGATCCAGGGGAACTCCGGCGAGTCCGCGGGCATCCGCTCGCGGAGCGCCGCATCGGCCGCTGACGCGGCGGGGAACCGCGCCGCGAAGGCCTTGACCACGTCCAGGAGGCTCCACTGCCGTTGGACGTCGAGCAGGAGCCGCCATTCGTCATCGCGGAGCGTCCGCTCGTACCACCGCTCCTCGTAGGCGAGGAACGCCTCCTCGTCGGCCGGCGTGTCCCAGGACCCCGTCGACCTGAACCGCGGGTCCGCCCGACGCACCGGGGCGTAGCGTCCGTCGTGTGGCGCGAACGGGAGCGGGCGCCAGAGGCGATCCTCATCGTCCAGCAGACGGCCGACGAACCGCGCCACGAGGGCGAGGTCCCGTCCGACGTCGGGATCGTCGTCGGGACCCGCCTCCGGGCGTGCCTGCCGCCAGCCACCGAGGACGGCGTGCTCGACGAGCACGAGGTGATCCCGGACGCGCGGCGGGCGCGGCAGCCGATCCAGCGCGCGGCGCGCAACCTCAGCGTTCCACGCGTCGAGGTCCGCCGGCTTGGGATCCCAGTCCGCGTTGCTGCGGTTGATGTACTTGACGGTCTCGACGACGAGCGCGACGGCCGACGGCTCCGGGAACCGCTCGAGCGCATCGTCCACGGCGGACCTGATCTCGTCGAATCGGTCGGTGCGCTGCCACCCGTGGATGCGCTCGGTGAGCAGCGGGCCCCACACCTGACGCTCGAGATCGCCGGCCTGTTGCGCTTCCCACCGCCTTTTCGCCGACGTGGGAGGGGCGTCGCCCGCCCGGGTCAAGGCGACGTGCGGCCCGAGGACCAGCACGACGGCCAGCAGTCCGGCCCGACGTCGACCGGATCCTCGTGCGTCGTGTCCCACGATTCGATGGTACCTCGCCGACGGCGGCGCCCGCCGGGCGGGATCGTCCGGCCGCGACCGGGCCCGGGGGCGTGCGCGCGGCGGCGACCGGAGGTGGATCGCGGCCGGGCCACGGGCTAGGTTCTACGGCATGCAAAGCACGATGTGCGGGCCCGGGGCCCGAGGGTGGGAGGGGGCGTCGGTGACCGGCGGGTCGCGATCCGTCGGACCGCGAGAGGTCGCGAGGCGGAGGTGTGCGGCCGGATCGAGGGCCGCGACGGCGCCACGCGCGTCTCACCTCCCGCGGATGCGGAGCCGCGACCGATGAGTTGGGCGCGATTCGCGATCGAAGCCCTGCGGCGCGGCGAGACCGTGCAGATCCGTCCGCGTGGCCACTCGATGAAGGGAAAGGTGGACGACGGCGCGCTCGTGACGGTCGCGCCGTGCGACCCGACGACGCTGCGCGTCGGCGACATCGTGCTCGTCCGCGTCGGGGGCTCGGACTACCTGCACCTCGTCAAGGCGATCGACGGGGCACGACTGCAGATCGGGAACAACCGAGGCCGCATCAACGGCTGGGTCGGGCCGAACGCCGTGTACGGCGTCGCCACGCGCGTCGAGCCGTGACGGTCCGGCGCGGGTCCGTGGACGGACGGTGCCCCCGGGGCTCCCGCGCACCCTGCGCGGCAGGGGAGGATCCGCGGGCCCCGGAGGCGCGCGACCGTGACCCTGACCTTCGACGTCGTCCTCCGCGCGGCCGCGATCGGCGTCGCGGCGAACGGGCTCATGGACCTCTGGAACCTCGCGCTCCGGCGGGTGGCCGGCATCAAGTCGCTCGACTTCGCGCTCCTTGGACGGTGGATCCTCCACATGCCGTCGGGCACGTTCGTCCACCGGCCCATCGGCAAGGCCGCCCCGCGGAAGGGCGAACGGGTCGTCGGCTGGGCGGCCCACTACGCGATCGGCGTCACGTTCGCCGTGGGGTTCGTCGCGATCGTGTCGGCCGCGTGGCTCGCGCGGCCGACCGTGCTCCCGGCGCTGCTGTACGGCGTCGCGACCGTCGTGTTCCCGTACTTCCTGATGCAGCCGGCCCTCGGGCTCGGCGTCGCCGCGGCCAAGACGCCGCAGCCGGCTCAGGCCCGCCTCAAGAGCCTCGGGACCCACACGGTGTTCGGGCTCGGGCTGTGGCTCGGCGCGCTCCTCCTGCAAGCGATCGCCCCGATGCCGTGACCGCGCCTGCCGCGGCGCGGGCCGGGCCTCGGGTCCCCGGGGGCGGCGGCGGAACCCGTTCGGGCGCCGCGGCGTACGACGCAGGACCCGCGCCCGTGCCGGCGCCGACGGGGTCCTCGGGGGGCGGGGCGAGTCCGCCCGTCCCGCGCCCGGGATGCAACGGAAGGGTTGCGAGGCGGGGGGCGGCCGGACTACGCTCTTGGCCCATCCCCTCCTGGAGACGCACCGCATGCACGCTCGCGCTCGCACCGACGGAGTCAGCACGCGCCCCGACGGGGCGTTCCTCGTGGTCCGCACGCCGCAGGGCGTCGAGCACCGGCTGACGCCGGTCGCCGCCGCGGTCTGGGCCGTGGCCGACGGCACCCGGTCGGTGGACGAACTGGCCCGCGCGGCGGGCGAGCGCGTCGGCTGTCGCGTCGATCGCGAGACGGTGTTCACGGCCCTCGACGGCCTCGCGGACGCCGGGCTCCTCGCGGCGCGCATCGCGCCGCCCGCCGGCGAACTGCCCCGTCGCGCGCTGCTGCGGAGCGCGGCCGCCGGCCTCGGCGCGATCGCGGCCGGTGCTGCCTTCTTCGCGTCGGCGCGCGCGGCCTCGGCCGGCGGCGACTCCGAGCAGAGCACGAAGGAGCGGAAGGAGAAGCAGGAGCTCGAGCACGCGAAGGACAAGGAACAGCGCGCGAAGGAGCACGCCGAGCAGCAGGCGAAGGAAGACGATTCGAAGGAGCAGCGCGAGAAGGACCGCGCCGAGCAGCACGCCAAGGAAGACCAGGAGAAGCTCGTGCGCGAGAAGCAGCGCGCCGAGGAGCGGGCGAAGGAAGAAGTCGTCAAGGGCGGGTAGAGCCGGGCCCGAGCCTCTTCGTCGTCGAGGGGCCCCCGCCGCGCGTCGCGCGCCGAG
>JAEUHO010000243.1 GCA_016795345.1 Planctomycetia bacterium
CGCCGAGGAAGGGGTCGACGGCTATCCGGTCGGGTTCGACGGCGAGACGGGGCTCTTCCTGATCGTCGGCGGGAACCGACTGCAGCGGGCGTACTGGGACGGCAGGCCCGCAGAGGCCGTGTTCCCGCGCTGACGGCGGCCGGGTGGAGTTCGGAGGGCGGGGGCCCGGGCCGCTGCGATCCGATCCGTCCGGTTTCGGGGGGGCAGGCGCCCCCCCACCCGGGCCGATCCTTGTCAGCCGGGGGGAGGTTCCTACACTCGGGCGCTTCGTCGGATGCCCGCTTAGCTCAGTTGGTAGAGCAGGTGACTCTTAATCACCGGGTCGTAGGTTCGAGTCCTACAGCGGGCACCATTTCCTCGCCGGTCCGCGCGTAGAGTGTCGAGGTCGCCCTGGGGACGGCCTCCCCCCCGGCGATGCCGCGCAAACACGTCACCCGCCCCCATCGGCGGCGGCGACTTCCGCGGCGGCTCGGGGCCAACGCCGCGACGGACTCTCGGTCCGTCGACGGCGCGACGGCGAGGATGTGAGTGCGGTGATCCCCGTCCGTTCGATCGTCGTGGTCCTCGCGCTGGCGGCGGTCGCCGCCGCCGCGCTGCTCGTGGGCCCGCGGCGCGACGCGATTGGGCCGGCGCCCGCCGGCGCGCAGGACGACTCGGACGCCGACGTCGACCCCGACGCCCTGTACGCCGCGTGCGACCGCGCCCTGTTCGTGACCGGCTCCCGCGAAGAGCACGAGTTCCTTGCCGCGCACCGCGACTGGATCGACCGGTTCCGCCGCCGCGCCGCGTGCGGCACGCCGGCCTCGCAGGTGAAGGCGCTGGACCACGCGCTGATGCTCCTCGGCAACCTCGCCAACCTGACCGGCGACGACCGGGCCGCGTGGGAGGAGGGACGCGCCGCGTTCGACGCGGTATCCGTGCGACAGGGCGCGACGTTCCGGGCCGGGCACGCGCTGTCGTCGCTCCTCGATCTCGCCCGCGACGAACGCGCGCAGGCAGAGGCCGTCGAGTGGCTCCACGCCTACGTCGAACGCGTGGACGACCCGGAAGAGCGTGGCGTCGCCCGGGTGCATCTCGCCGAACGGCTCCTCGCGACGGGCCACCCGGCCGAGGGCCGCGCCGAGTTGCTCCGGTCCCGGGACGCGCCGGGAGCGGCGGCCGCGCTGCGCCGTGCCCTCGAACGAGAGGTCGTCTCGCTCGCCGTCGGGGCGGAGGCGCCGGCGATCGAAGCGAAGCTCGACTCCGGGGCGTCGTTCACGACATCAGCGCTCCGCGGTCGATGGGTGTGGATCGAGACGAGCTCTCGCACGTGTGGTCCGTGCCGCACCGAACGACCGGCGGTGGAGTCGCTCGCGACCTGGCTCGAGAGCCGGGGCGTCGTCGTGATCAGCCTCTGCGTGCGGTCGGCGGACGGGTGCCCGCCCGACCGACGCGACGGCGACCGCATCCATGCGTCCGTGGACGCTGCGGACGCGACCTTCGACGTGCTCGGCCTCGGGCGGCAGCCCCGCAACTTCGTCCTCGGGCCCGACGGGACCCTCCGCGCCAAGGACCTGCGAGGCGGGGCCCTCCGCGCGCAGTGGGAGGCCCTGCTCGGGCCCGGCAGGTAGCGGCGCCCCGTCGAGCGCCAGCGTGGTATCCCGGTGCCGTGGCCGGAGAACGAGCCCCCCACCCCACGCCGGACGACGACACCGCGCGACGGGTCGCGCGGGCGCTCGGATGGCGCATCGTCGCGTGGCGCCGCGTGGTCGGCGGCTACACGCCCGCGGACCGGTACGTCGTCACGGGCGACGACGGGGCCACGGCGTTCGTGAAGCTCGCGACCGAGCCCATGACCGCCGACGGCCTCCGGGCCGAACGTCGGGTCTACGACGTGGTTCGCGGCCCGTTCCTGCCGCGGAGGCTCGCGTTCGAGGACGGCCCGCTCCCCCTGCTCGCGCTCGAGGACCTCTCCGCCGCCCGCTGGCCGCCGCCTTGGCGCGCCGGCGACGTGGACGCGGTCCTCGCGGCGTTCGACGCGACGCACCACACGCCGCCACCGCCGGGCACGCCGCCGCTCTCGGCGTCGGTGGTGAACAACCAGGGTTGGGCCCTCGTGGAGGCCGACCCCGCCCCGTTCCTCGCCCTCGGCCTGGTCACCCCCGCCTGGCTGCGGACCGCGCTGCCAACGCTGCGCGCGGCGGAGCACGCGATGGTCTGGGAGGGCGACGCGTTCCTGCACCTCGACGTCCGCAGCGACAACGTCTGCTTCCACGACGGCCGTGCCGTGCTCGTCGACTGGAACTTCGCGTGCGTGGGCAACCCCGCGTTCGACGTCGGCTGCTGGCTGCCGAGCCTCCACGCCGAAGGGGGCCCGCCGCCGGAGGCGATCCTCCCGCGCGCGCCGGAGGTCGCCGCCGTGCTCGCGGGGTACTTTGCCGCCCGGGCCGGCCTGCCTCCGCCGCGCCCCGGGTCGCGCGTGCGCGACGTGCAGCGGCAACAGTTCTCGACCGCCCTCCCGTGGGCCTGCCGCGCGCTGGGCCTCGCGGTCCCCTGACCCGCCCCGACGCCGTTCAGCGCGGGACGACGAACCGGAGCACGGCCTCGTCGCCCGGGCTGCCCGCCGTGGGCGCGAGGACGCCCCCACACGCGCGGATCACGGCGGCCGACGCCGCGTTGTCGCGATCACACGTCAGCACGACGTCGCCGACGCCCAGCTCGTGCGCACGCGCGAGGAGGAAGCGGAGGAGCGCCTTCGCGTGCCCCCGCCGACGCTCCGACGGACGGACGGCGAACCCGATGTGACCCCCGAGCGCCTCGAGCGCGGGCGTCAGGCGATGGCGCAGGTTCCCGCACCCGACGATGCGCTCGCCCCGCATCATCCAGTACGTCGTGGCGGGCACCCGTCCCGCCAGCAGGTCTCGGCCCTCCGCCGAGGCCCGCAGCCGTCGGACCCACTCGCCGAAATCGGCGCGCATCGACCCGCCGCTCCCCGGGATGTCCGTCTCGCCGGCCGCCGCGAACTCCGCCGCGAACTCGCGCCACGCCGCGGCACCGCCCTCGTGCGGCACCTCGCAGCGCAGGTCCGGCCGCCCGGGAACGTCGTCCTCCATCCTCGGATCGTACCCGCGTCCACGCGCGGAAGCGTGGGCCCCGGCGGCGCGCGGGTACGGTGGAGGGTCGCGGCCGCGAGGGCCGCCGACGGACTCCGCGACGATGCACCTCGAGCTCGACCACGTGTTCACGTTCGTGAGCGAGGACGGCCACGAGGCCGCCGCGCTCGAGGCCGCGGGCTTCACGCTGCGGCCCCCGGGACGCCATCCGGGCCAGGGCACCGCGAACCGCTGCGTCGCCTTCCCCGACACCTACCTCGAGCTGATCCACCTCGTCGCGCGCCCA
>JAEUHO010000308.1 GCA_016795345.1 Planctomycetia bacterium
CCGCGCGCGCCGCCGCGAGCGTCAGGCCGGGCCGGCGGCGTGGACCGCGGCCTCGATGCGCCGGTGCGCGGCGAGGAGCGCGTTCACGCGCGCGAGCATCCGCTCGGCCGTGACGGGCTTCGTGAGGTAGTCGTCGGCGCCGGCCCCGAGCGCGGTCGCCTCGAGCGCGCCGGGGTCGGAGGCCGTGAGCATGACGATCGGCAGGGTGGCGGTCTCGACCTGGCCGCGGAGCGCGCGGATGACGTCGACGCCGGACATGCCCGGCAGGCGGTAGTCCACGACGAGCAGGTCGGGCTTCTCGCGCGCGATCACGTCGAGCGCGTCCTGGCCGTCGCCGGCCTCGAGCACGCGGTCGAAGCGCCCGCGCAGCGTCGCCGCGACGATGCGGCGCTGGATCGGGTCGTCCTCGCAGACGACCACCGACGACCCGTGCTCGCCGGGCGTGAGCGTGCGGCCGCAGTGCGGGCACAACCGCCAGTCGAGCTCGAGGGCCTGGCCGCACGTGCGGCACGGGCGGCCCTTCGGCGCGGGGGACGCGGCCGGGGCGGGGGCCGCCGCGGCGGGCACCGGGCTGGTCCCGTGCGCGGGGCCCGCGACGGCGAGCACCTCCTGCGGGGTCGTCGTGCCGTCGAGCACCTTCGCGAGGCCCGCGGCGGAGAGGCCGACGGTGCCGTCCTTCGCGACCTGCGCCCGGACCTCGGCGTCGGGCGCGCCCGCGAGGATCAGCGCGCGCAGCGCCGGCGACGTCTGGAGCAGCTCGACGATCGCGGTCCGGCCGCGCAGGCCGGTCCCGCGGCAGCGACCGCAGCCCTTCCCGCGGCGCATGCGCGACGGGTCGACGCCCTTCGGCGCGCCGAGCAGCGCGAGCACGTCGTCGGGCCACGCGTGGGGCTCGGCGCAGTGCGGGCAGACGGTGCGCACGAGGCGCTGGGCCATGATCCCGAGGACCGCGCCGGCGAGCATGTCGCGCTCGACGCCGAGGTTGCCGAGGCGCAGCAGCGCCCCGACCGCGTCGTTCGTGTGCAGCGTCGAGAGCAGGAGGTGGCCGGTCAGCGACGCCTGCACGGCGACCTCCGCCGTCTCGCGGTCGCGGATCTCGCCGACCAGCACGACGTCGGGGTCCTGCCGGAGCACGCTCCGCAGCGCGGTGGCGAACGTGGTCCCGATCTGCGGGCGCACGGGCACGTGGACGATGCCCGGGAACTGGAACTCGACGGGGTCCTCGATGGCGACGATGTTCGTCGCGGCGTCGCGGAGCTCGAGGAGCGAGGCGTAGAGCGTGGACGTCTTGCCCGAGCCCGTCGGGCCCGTCAGCAGGAGCATCCCGCTCGGGCGGCGCGACAGCTCGCGCCAGCGCGCGAGGTCGGTGGGCGCGATGCCGCTGGCGTCGAGCGAGAACGTGGGGGCCTGGGCGTCGAGGATGCGCAGCACGAGCTTCTCGCCGAAGAAGCTCGGCAGCGTCGAGACGCGGAGGTCGTACGCGCGGTTGTCGACGCGGACGGTGGCGCGGCCGTCCTGCGGGCGACGCGACTCCATGATGTCGAGGCCCGAGACGATCTTCACGCGGCTCGTGAGCGGCGCCCGGACGGCGCGCGGCAGCGAGCGGATCTCGTGGAGGCGGCCGTCGATGCGGAAGCGGATGCGCGTGCGGTCGCGCTCCGGCTCGATGTGGACGTCGCTCGCGCCCTGGCGGATCGCGTCCGCGAGCAGCATGTTGACGAACCGCACCACCGGGCTCTCGTCGGACTCGACGTCGACGCCGAGCGTGAGCGACGCGGCCTCCTCGAGCTCCTCCGCCGCGGGCGCGACGCCGACCTCGACGGCCGGGGCCGACGCCTCGGCGTTGCGGAGCAGCTCGTCGAACGTCTCCTCGCCGAGGCGGGCGGCGCGCAGGCCGTCGCGGACCGCCGTGGGCGGCGCGAGGAGCACGCGGACGCGGTGACCGGTGCGGGCCCGGATCTCGTCGATGACGTCGATCTGGAACGGGTCGGCGGTGGCGATGACCAGCGTGCCGTCGACCTCGAGGCGCAGGGGCAAGAGCCCGTGGCGCTGCGCCACGTCGCTCGGGAGGAGGCGCTGCACGGCGGGATCGGGGTTGACGTCCTCCGCGCGCAGGGGCTCCATCCGCGACTCGGCGGCGACCGCCTGCACGAGCGCTTCCTCGTCGAGCACGCCCTGCTCGAGGAGCACCTCGACGAGGGGACGTTTCGCCCCGATCACGCGTCCGCTCACCGCGGCGAGGCGGACCGTCGTCACGAGGCCGCGCGCGAGCAGCAGCGACTCGAGGCGGGAACGACCGACGCGTGCCTCGCGGACGGCGTCGGGGGACTCGGCGGGCGACGGGACGGACATGGGAACCCCCGGGACGACTTCACGGCAATGTGGTCCCACCATCGGCCCGATGCGCCGACGGAGAACACCCCGGACCCCCTGTTGGATGCCGTGCAGCGTTTCCGTCGCGGGGCGGACGCCCCGTCGCGCCGCGCCGCTCGCGCGCGGCGTGAAGTCGGCGTGAAGAACCGGCCCGGGCGTCAGGCGTCGCGGGACGTCGCGGGCGCGTCCACCACGACCACCGCGCCGGGGGCGGACGCGAGCCAGGCGCCCGCGGCGGGGCCGGCGACGACCGAGCGCGGGAGCACGGTCGTGCGCGCCCCGAGCCAGCGGGCGGTGACGGCGACGCTCGCGGGGTCGCGCCGGCGCGCGACGTGGACCGTCGGCGGCGTCGGGCCCGCCGTCCGCGCCGCCACGGCGGCGTCGGCCGCGGGGTCGGGACGACCCTCGGCGTCGGGGAGGACGACGATGCGGAGGCCGTTCCCGCCGCCGCCGTCGAGGCGGCGCGCGAGCGCGTCGGCGAACGCGAGCGCGGCGCGGCCCGCGTCGGACCCGTCCACCACGACGACGACGGGCGGCTCGAGGGTCTCGCCCTCGTCGAGGAGCAGCACCGCGGGCAAGGCGGCGGCCACCGCGGACGCGGTCGCGCCGAGCGCGGTCCGCGCGGTCGGGCGCGCGCGCCGGCCGAGCACCACGAGCTCGGCCTCGCGCGCGGCCTCGACGATCGAGGGGACCACGCGGCCGCGTGTCCACTCGAAGCGGACGCGGACCCGCGTCCGCGCGGTGACCTCCTCCGCGAGGCGGCGGGCCCGGTCGGCGGCGGCGCGCAGCTCGCGCCCCATGGCCACGGGGTCGAGGAGGCACGGGGCCCCGCCGCGGCCGGGGAACGCGAGCGCGCGGGGCCATGCGGCGAGGCGCAGCAGGTCCTCGTCCTCGACGAACAACGCGACGACCTCGCCGTCGCCGCGCCGGGCCCACCGCGCCGCGGCCTCGAGGGCCGCGCGGCTGCTCGCCGAGGCGTCGAGGGCGACGAGGACGCGACGGACGGTGGGCGTCACGGCGCCGCCTCCTTCGACGGACGGGCCCCGTCGCCCGCGAGCTCCTGGCGCCGGCGCGCGAGCGCGAGCAGGCGCGCCTCCACGGCCGCGTTCACGCTGCCCGCGGGGAAGCGGCCGTCCGGGCCTCGCGTGCCGGCGGGCCGCCCGGTCAGGAGCTCGAGGCCCTCGTCGACCGTGCGGACCGGGATCACGCGGAACCGCCCGGCGCGGCACGCCTCCACCACGTCGTCGGACAACATGAGGTGGCGGACGTTGGCCGCGGGCACGAGCACCCCCTGGTCGCCGGTGAGGCCGCGCGCGGCGCACAACGCGAAGAAGCCCTCGATCTTCTCGTTGAGCCCCCCGACGGCCTGCACCTCGCCGTGCTGGTTGAGCGAGCCGGTGACGGCGAACGCCTGCGCGAGGGGGACCTCGGCGAGGGCCGACAGGAGCGCGTACGCCTCGGCGGACGACGCGCTGTCGCCGTCCACCGGGCCGTACGACTGCTCGAACACGAGCGTGGCCGACAGGGAGAGCGGGTGGTCCGTCGCGTACCGCGCGCCGAGGAAGGCCGCGAGGATCAGCACGCCCTTGCTGTGCAGGGGCCCGCCGAGCTCCACCTCGCGTTCGACGTCCACGACCTCGCCCTTGCCGAGGCGGACCTTCGCGGTGATGCGGCTCGGGCGCCCGAACGGCGCGCGGCCGGCCCCGACGACGGCGAGGCCGTTCACCTGCCCGACGCGGGCGCCGGCGGTGTCCACGACGAACGTGCCCTTCGTGAGCTCGTCGAGCACGCGCTCGCGCACGCGGCCGTCGCGGCGCTCCTGCGCGGCCACCGCGGCGCGGACGTCGTCGGCCACGACGACGTCGCGCCCGGCGGCGCCCGCGGCGGCGTCGGCCTCGCGCAGGAGGTCGGTCACGGGGCCGACCTGCGTGGACAGGCGGTCGCGGTCGCCGGCCCAGCGGCAGGCACGGTCGAGGACGGCCGCCACCGCGTCGCGGCGGAGGGGCCGCAGGCGCGCGCTGCGCGCGAGCGTGGCCACGAGGCGCGCGTACGCGAGGTCGCGGCCGGGCGCGCGGACGAGGTCGTCCTCCCAGTCGGCGGCGATCTTGAAGAGCGAGGGGAAGTCCGGGTCGAGCGCGTCGAGGAGGTGGTAGACCTCGCGCTCGCCGACCAGCACCACCTTCACGTCGAGGGGGACCGGCTCGGGCTCGAGCGACGTCGTGCTCACCAGCGCGAGCATCTGCCCGAGCGACTCCGTGCGGAGCGCGCGGCTCCGCAGCGCGCGCTTGAGGGCCTCCCACGCGTAGGGCTGCGAGAGGAGCTCGCGCGCGTCGAGGACGAGGTACCCGCCGCGCGCGCGGTGGAGCGCGCCGGGGCGGATCAGGTTGAAGTCGGTGACCAGCGCGCCCATCTGCGCGGCGTACTCGACGCGGCCGACGAGGTTCGCGTACGTCGGGTGGTCCTCGTGGACGACCGGCGCGCCGGTCGCGCCCGTGTGGTCCACGAGCACGTGCACGCGGTAGCGCCGCATGGCCGCGACCTCGGGCGCGCCCTCGGCGCCGTCGGGGAGCGGGCCGTCCTCGTCGCCGGACGCGGGGCCGGCCTTCACGAGCGTCCCGGCGTGCTCGAGGACGTCGCGCCGGAGCGCGTCGAGGTAGGCCGCCACCTCGGGGTGCGCGCGCCACCGGCCCACGGCCTCGAGGAACAGCGGCTCGATCGCCGCGGCGACCGACGCCTCGATGAGCTGCTTCAGCCGCTCCCGCAGCACGCGCTCCACCTGCGGGAGGCGGTCGAGCACCTGCCGCAGGCGGTCCTGCAGGCGCACGAGCTCGGTCTCGAGGCGGGTGCGCTCCTCCTCCGGCAGCTTCTCGAAGTCGGCGGTGGCGAGGACGTCGCCGTCCTTCACGGGCGCGAGGGCGAAGCCCATCGGCGAGTGCATCAGCGCGAAGCCGTGGGCCTTCGCGTCCTCACGGATCGCCTCGAGGTCCTCCTCGTGGCGCGCCTTCGCGTCCTCGGCGATCGCGCGGCGGCGGGCCTTGTGGTCGTCGCTCTCGAGCGCGGCCGGGATCGTGGCGCGCACGTCGTCCATGAGCCGCGCGACGTCGCGCTTCAGGGCGACGCCGCGCCCGGCCGGCAGGAGCAGCGCGCGGGGGCGGTGGGGGACCGCGAAGTCGTGGACGTAGCAGAGGTCGTCGGGGACGGGCTCGGTCGCGGCCCGCGCCGCGAGGAGCGCGCGGACGATCGTGTGGCGGCCCGACTGCGGCGGCCCGGCGACGAAGACGTTGTATCCGGGGTGGCGGAGGCCCATGGCGAGGCGGAGGGCCTCGACGGCGCGGTCCTGGCCGAGGGGCCCGTCGAGGTCGTCGAGCGACGCCGTCGTCTCGAACGGGAGCGACGCGGGGTCGCAGCGCGGCGCGAGCGCCGCCGGGGGCAGGGGCGTCGGTCCGGGCATGGGCACCTCCCGTGCGCTCCATTGCACCACGCAGCGGGGGGCGGGGCCGTCGAGACCCGCGCGTCCCCTCGGAGCGAACCGGTGCGCAATCCGCGCGGGTCACTCGCAGGGCGGCAGGCGCGGCGGCCGGGGCGCGTCCGGCGCGGGGCCGCGAGGCTCGGGGCGGCGAGCCGAGCCCCGCAGCACGGGGCCCTCGTCGCCGAAGACACGGTCGTAGCGGTACCAGATCATCAGCGTTCGATCCATCATCGCCGTCGCGAACACGCGGCCGCCCTCGTCGGCGAAGTCGCCGACCGGGTCCCACGATCCCCTCGTGGTGCAGTACGTCCCGTCCCGGCGCTGGGTGTCGACGACGGCGGGCTTCACGGCCCGCTGCCATCGATCCCAGACGTCGCCTCCGACCTCGAACGCGCCGCGCGTGGCCAGGTACCAGCCCGCGGCGTCCACGCCCTCGCCCGAGGGACTCCATCGTGGGGGGTGCGCGTCGAGCCACGCGGCGGCCGCGCGGACCTCGGCCGCGTCCTTCCACCCGGAGCCCGCCGCTCCGGTCGCGTGGAGCCACAACGCGAGGCCCGTCCGGCCCGGGGTCCACGTCCCGGGCGACGCGTGGAGCCACGCCCGTACCTCCGCGTCGTCCCGTGCGAGACGAGGCTCGGTGTCGAGCCGTGGCCGGCGGGCCCGCTCGGCCACGACGACCGCGGGGTCGTCCCGGAGCAGGCGCCAGCGCGACCACGCGGCGCGGGAGGCCTCGATCGCGACGGCCCGGGCCGCGGCGATCCAGCCGATCGGCGTCACCGCCGAGGGCCCGAGTTCGTCCCGCCACGCGGCGACGCCGGCCTCGCGCGACGCGACGTAGAACGCCACCCCGCGTGCGAGCGCGACGAGGTCGCGGGGGTCGCCCCACGCGAGGGCGAGCGTGGCGAGGGTCTCGAGGGCGATCGCATGGTTCGTCGCGCCGAGCGGGAGGCGCGGGTCGCCGAACGACCCGTCGGCGCGCTGCATCGCCCGCAGCGCCCAGCTCCCGGCGGCGGCGGCCTCGCCCCACGGACCGGGGGCGGTCGGCGGGTCCCCGCGCTGCGCGCACACGAGGAGCGTGAACGCCGTCGTCATCACGTCGTTGCGGGCGCGGCCGCGGCTCGGCGTGTCCTCGAACGTCGAGGGTCGGCCACGGACGATCCGGTCGAACGACGCGGCGGGCCAGCGTCCGTCCGGGGCCTGGTGCGAGAGGAGCCAGCCCGGCGGCGGGGGTGCGACCTCCTCCTCGGTGGGAGGCGCCGGGGCCGCGGGAGCGTCCGGCTCCGCCGCGGCCGGTGCCGCGGCCGGCGGGTCGGCGCTCGTCGCGCGGACGAGCGTCAGGAGGGTGATCGCGACGGCGGTCGGCGTCCGCGCGCGCCGCCGAGCGACCGGACGGGCGTCGGCGGGCGCGGGGCGGGGTCCGAGGATCCGCGGACCGGACATGGAGCCTCCCGTCGGAGGGGAACGGACGCGGGCGGCCGCGGTTCGCCGCGCCGCCGGGGGGGTGTCCGGAATCGCGGGTGGCGGCCGTCTCACGGGGGGCCGGGCCTCGCGTACCGGAGGACGGGATCGGGTCCCGAACCGCGGGGGCCCGTACCGTGTCCCATCGGACATGCCCGCCGGAGCGCCCGTGGACGATCGCGACCGCCTCCCGTTGCTCGTCGCCGGCGAACCGGCGGCCTGGGAGGCGTTCGTGCGGGACCACGCGGCGCTGCTGCACGCGGCCGTCGTGCGGGTGCTCGGGCCGCGCGGAGGCTCGAGCGGCGTCGAGCCCGAGGACGTCGTCCAGGCCGTCTTCCAGAAGCTGTGGGAGGACGGCCGGCGGCGGCTGCGCGGGTTCGAGGGGAAGAGCCGCCTCTCGACGTGGCTCGTCGCGGTGGCCCAGCGGACGGCGCTCGACCGCGTGCGCGGCGTCGCCGCGGCGCCGGTCGCGCTCGCCGCCGTCGGCGACGGCGCGGTGACCGACGCGGCGGCCCGCAACGGCCACGCCGCGCCGGACGGGCTGCGGGCGGCGACCGCCGCCGACGAAGCGCGCGCGCTCGCGACCGCGCTCGCCGCGCTCCCGCCCCGCGACCGCCTGCTCGTGCGCTGGGTGCACCTCGACGGCCGCTCGTACGGCGAGGTCGCGCGCCTGCTCGCCGTCCCCGAGAACTCGATCTCGCCGTGGCTCGCGCGCGCCCGCGCGCGGCTCGGCGGCCTGCTCGGCCCCCGTACGGATCCCGCCCGTGAGCCCCTCTAACCCTCCGAGGTCCCCTGCTCCGATGGACGCCTCCGACCCGCGCCGTTGTCTCGACGAGGCCACCCTCGCCGCCTTCGTGGACGGAGGGCTCGCCGCCCCCGCCCGCGCGGCGGCGGAGGCGCACCTCGCGGACTGCGACGCGTGCCGCGAGGCGGCGACGGCCCTGTCGGCCGCCGTGTTCGACGGCGCCGACGCGCCGGTCGCGCCCGTCGGGCTCGCGGACCGTGTGCTCGCGGCCCTCCCCCTCGCCGACGCGAGGCCCGGTGGCCGGCGATCGGAGGGGATCATGGCGCGCGTCTTGCGTTGGAGCCCGATGGCGGCGGCGGTGACGATGGCGGTGGCGGGGGCCGCGTGGATGCTCGGCGACGACGGGCCCGCGCCCGCGGGGGGGAAGGGCGCCGACGCGCTCCCGCTCGCGCGCGCGGCGGGGCCCGACGAGGCGCGGCCGCCGGCGCGGCCGCCGAACCTCGGCGACGCGAACCGCGACCTCGCGCACCTCTCGACGGACAAGCCGGTGTACCGGCCCGGCGAGCGCGTGTTCGGCCGCGCGGCGGTCCTGAACGCGTTCGACCGGCGCCCGCGCACGGCGCCG
>JAEUHO010000327.1 GCA_016795345.1 Planctomycetia bacterium
GGCAGGCCGCGAGCCCCTCGTCCACCGAGCCGGCCGACTCCGCCCGGAACCCGAGGCGCGCGAGGAGGTCCGCCAGCATCTCCCGCACGTGCGGCTCGTCGTCCACGACGAGCACGCGGCCGTTGCCCCGCCAGAGGGCGCCCTCCACCGGGTCCGTCGACGCGGGCCCGTCGAGGCCCGCCGCGACGGGCAGCAGCACGCGGAACGTCGAGCCCCGGCCGGGCTCGCTCTCGACCTCGACCGCGCCGCCGTGGCGGCGGACCACCCCGACCACGACCGCGAGGCCCAGCCCGCGACCGTCGCGCTTCGTCGTGAAGAACGGGTCGAAGATCCGCTCGCGGGCTGCGGCCGAGACGCCCACGCCCGTGTCGATGACCTCGAGGGCCACGTACGTGCCGATCGGGATCTCGGGGACGCGGGTGACGGCGCGGCCCGCGGGCCCGATGACGCGGCGGACGCCCGTCAGGATCGTCACCGTGCCCGGGCGGTCGAGCAGCGACTCGGACGCGTTCACCACGAGGTTGAGGAGCACCTGCCGGAGCTGGGTCGGGTCGCCCGAGACCGGCGGCAGCTGCACGTCGGTGCGGGTGTCGATGCGCGTGCTCTTGCGCACGACCGACTCGAGCAGCCCGGTCATGTCGCGGACGAGGCCGCTGACGTCCACGCGCACGGGGTCGCCGCCCTCGGGCCCCGTGTAGTCGAGCAGCTGCCGCGTGAGCTCGCCGGCGCGGCGGCTCGCGAGCTCGATGCGGCGCAGGAGCACCTGCCCCTGGCCGTCCACCGGCCCGTCGAGCAGGGCCAGCGCCGCGTTCCCGAGGATCGTCGCGAGCAGGTTGTTGAGGTCGTGGGCGACGCCGCCCGCGACGACCTTCAGCCCCTCGAGCGCGTGCGCCTGGCGCAGCGCCTCCTCCGCGCGGGCCTCCGACGTCACGTCGACGGCGATCCCGAACACCGCGTCGTCGCCCCCGCCCCGCGCCTCGACGGGCTCGTAGTGCACGTCGAGGACGCGGTCGGCCATCGTGAACCGGGTGCGCACGCGTTCGCCGCGCAGGGCGCGCGCGACGCTCTCGCGGTCGGCGTCGGTGCGCGCGAAGTCGGTCGCGTCGCGGCCGACGACGTCGGCCGGCGAGAGCCCGAGCAGCCGCAGCCCGCCGCCCCGCACGTCGGTGATCCGGCCGGCGCGGTCGAGGGTGAAGAAGCAGACCGGGGTCGCGTCCGCCACGGCGGCGAGGCGGTCGCGCGCGCGGCGGGCCTCGGCCTCGGCGGCCTCGCGCTCCGACACGTCGCGGACGACGCACACGAGGCCCCCGCCCTCGAGCAGCGTCAGCGAGAGGTCCTGCGGGAAGGCGCTGCCGTCGGCGCGCCGCCCGACGGCGGGGCCCCGCCAGCGCCCGTCGCGGCGCAGGGCGGGCATGACCTCGCGGTCGAACCGCTGCGCCTCCGCCTCGTCGTACAGGACCCGGTACGACCGGCCGACCAGGGCGTGGACGGGGTGGCCGTAGGCCCGCGCGTGCGCCGCGTTCAGCCAGAGGAACCGGCCCTCGGCGTCGTGGATGGCGATGCCGTCCATCGCCGACTCCATGGCCTGCGTCTGCCAGCGGACGACGTCCTCGCCGTGGGGCACCGCGCCTCCGATCCCCGCCGTCGGCGGGGCACCGCACGGTTCTAGCCCCACGGGGCCGTCCGCGACAACCCTCTCGTCGCGCGCCGCGCCGAGGACGCCGTCAGACGCGGACCGCCCGCCCCCCCGCGCGCAGGCTCCGGTCGGCCGCCGCGAGCACCCGGACGACCTTCACGCCCTCCTCGGCGCCGGCCACGGGCACCGGCTCGCCGCGCGCCGCCGCGCGCAGGAACGCCCGCAGCTCGTCGCGCAGCGGCTCCGTCGCCGGGATCCGCGGGATCCGCGTCTCGCCGAACCGGACCGCCAGGGACTCCGCGAACGAGCCCGGCTCGCGCGGGACGGGCCCCTTGTCGTGCAGGCGGATCTTCTCGGCGGGCTCCATGTCGTCGAACACCGCCATCCGGCGGCCCCCGACGATCGTCAGGCGCCGCACCTTGTGCGGGTCGAGCCACGACAGGTGCACGTGCGCCAGGATCCCCTTCGGGAACCGCAGCGTCAGGAACACCACGTCCTCGCGCTCGGACTGCACGTAGGCCGCGCCCTGGGCCGAGACCTCCTCGGGCCAGGCGTCGAGCAGGTGCGCCATCACGCTCACGTCGTGGGGCCCGAGGCTCCACAACGCGCTCTCGTCGCTGCGGATGCGGCCGAGGTTCGTCCGCTGCGCGTACAGGTAGTGGACGGGGCCCAGCGCCCCCCGCCGGACGAGCCCGTGGAGGTGCCGGACCGCGGGGTGGTGCAGCAGCAGGTGCCCGACGGCCAGCACCTTCCCGGCACGCGAGGCCCGGTCGGCGAGGTCCTCCGCCTCGGCGACGCTCGGCGCGAGCGGCTTCTCGACGAGGACGTGTTTCCCCGCGGCGAGCGCCGCGCGCGCGAGCGGGGCGTGGGTCGGGCTCGGCGACGCGATCACGACCGCGAGGACGCGCGGGTCGGCGAGCGCGGGCTCGAGGTCGGGCGAGACGGTCGCGTCCGGGGCGAGGCCCGCGGCCACCTCCCGCCGCGCGGCGCCCGGGTCGGCGACGTGGAGCAGGCGCGCGCCCGGGAGCGACGCGAGCACGCGGACGTGGTTGCGCCCCCACTCGCCGCAGCCGGCGACGGCGACACCGACGCGCGCGCTCACTTCGGGGCCCCGCCCGCCGGCGCGGTGGGCGGAGGGGCCGCCCGGGCGGCCGCGTCCTGGATGCGCTCGAGCACGTCGAGGGCGTCCTTCACGGGCGTGCGCTTGTAGACGCCCCACGCGGCCTCGTAGGCCGGCGCGTCGTCCGCGGCGACCAACTGGAGGTCGACGGCGTCGTCGAAGTGCCCCGCCGTCTCGCGCTCGGCGGCGAGCGCGTCCACCTTCGCGCGTGCCTCGGTCGAGAGCCCGCCGAACTTCTTGCGCAGGGCCGGGAACATGTCCTCGTACGGCCCCTTGTCGGCCGCGAGCGACGCGAGGGCGATCGCCTCGAGGCGCGACCGGTCGGTCCCGGCCGCGGCCTCGAGGTTCCAGGCCTCCTCGAACTTGCCCGCGGCGAGGGCCTCGTCGGCCTTGCGGCGGACGTCCTGGGCGTGGTTCCCGAGCGACGGCGACGCGGGCGCCGACAGGTCCGACAGGCCGGCACACCCAGCGAGGGCCAACGCGAGCACCCACGCGGCCGAGGGACAACACCGGGCCATCGACACCTCCGGGGAGCGCCGAGGATACGTCGGCCGGGCCGCCCGCGCCACGACGGCGGGGTGCGCGTGCGACGGAACGGGACGGCGGGCCGTCCGTCCGTACGATGGCGCGGATGCACGGCGCGCGTCCCGACGACGGGACCTTCCCCCCCGAACCCGCTGCGACGTCCCCCGCCGGGGGCGCCGCCCCCCGCCCGGCCTGGGACCGCGAGCCCGCGGTCGTGCCGGCGGGCGGGCGCATCCGCCGCGAGGCCCTCGACCCCGACGCGGTCTTCGTCGTGAAGCACCTGCAGCGGATGGGCCACGAGGCCTACCTCGTGGGCGGCTGCGTCCGCGACGCGCTCCTCGGCCTCGAGCCGAAGGACTTCGACGTCGCCACCGACGCGCCGCCGAACCGGATCAAGCGCCTCTTCCGCTCGGCGTTCGTGATCGGGCGCCGCTTCCGGCTCGTCCACGTCCGCTTCCCCGGCAACAAGGTGGTCGAGACGGCCACGTTCCGCGCCGACCCGGGCGCCGCCGGGCGCGACCCCGACCGCGCGGACGGCCCGATCCACGACGACAACGTCTTCGGCACCGCCGCCGAGGACGCCTGGCGCCGCGACTTCTCGGTCAACGCCCTCTTCTACGACCCCGTCGCCGACACCGTGGTGGACTACGTGGACGGCCTCGCGGACCTCGAGACCCGCACGATCCGGGCGCTCGGCGACCCCGTCACGCGGCTGAAGGAGGACCCGGTCCGGATGATCCGGGCGGCCCACTTCGCCGCGCGCCTCGGCGGCGCCCTCGAGCCGCGCCTCGCGGAGGCCATCACGGCCTGCGCGGGCGAGATCGAGAAGGCCAGCCGCTCGCGCCTCTACGTCGAGCTCCTGAAGGTGCTCGGCCGCGGCTGCGCGCACCCGACGCTCCACGACCTCTACGAGCGCCGCGTGCTCGACGGCTGGCTGCCCGAGGTGGTGAAGTTCCTCGACCAGCCGATCACCTGGCCCGAGCGCGGCGGCGGCACCCACGAGGCCGCGCGCCACGGCGAGCCCGCCGACGCCCCGCCGTCGCACCGCACGTGGAACCTCCTCGGCGCCGCCGACGCGTGGGGCCTCGCGGCCCACGGCGTCCCCGAGTCGCTGATGCTGGCGACGCTCCTCGGTCCGTGGCTCCTCGACTCGTACACCCGGGGCCCGCGCCGCGGCCCCGACGTCTGGGCCCACGTCGAGGAGACGTTCCGCCCCATCGCGCTGCGCATGAACGTCCCGCGCAAGACGTCGTGGGAGCTCCGCGAGATCCTCGGGATGCAGGCGAAGCTCGCGCGCCCCGACGACGCGCCCCGCCGCCGCTCCATGGTGGTCCACCGGCCCGTCTTCCCCGAGGCGCTCGTCTACCTCGAGCTCGAGCTCCGCGCCCGCGACCAGGACCTGGCGCTCGTGGACCGCTGGCGCGAGATCGCGGACGAGGTCTGGCGCTCGTCGCACCGCCCGCGCAGCCCCGTCCTCGAGGACGACGCCGCCCCCTACGACGGGACCCCGCGCGACGTGCCCTCGCGGGACGCGGGGCCGCCGTCGGACCTGGCCGCGGACCCCCGCGACCGCGACGACCGCGCGCCGGAGGCCGACGGCTTCCCGGGCACCGACGGGCGGAACGACGGGCTGAACGACAGACTGAACGACGGGCCGACCGATGGGCCGAACGACGACGGCCCGGGTGGGCGCCGGCGCCGCCGCCGGCGCGGCGGGCGTCGTCGCCGTCGTGACGACGACGCGCCGGGCGCCACCCCCGCCGCCGACGACGGGCTCGACGCGTTCGTCGAGCGGCCGGCCGACGACGGCGCGGCACCGGCCGCCCCCCGCGACGTCGCGGCCCGGCGGAGCGCGGCCCCCCGCGCGCCGGCGCCGAT
>JAEUHO010000352.1 GCA_016795345.1 Planctomycetia bacterium
GCGCGTTCGAGGGCGTCGTGGACCGGGTCCAGACGATCCCGCTCCTCGTCCGCGGGGAGCGCCGCACGCGGTGCCGCGAGCCGTGGCGGGGCGGCCTCGTCGTGCTCCAGGACGGCCGCACGACGGTGTGCTGCGTGGACCACGACGGCGCGCTCGCCGTGGGCGACGCGAACACCGACCGCCTCGAGGACCTGTGGAACGGCCCGCGGATGCGCGACCTGCGGCGCGCCCACGTGACCGGCGACCTGCCGCCCCTGTGCGCCGGCTGCGCCGAGTACCCGACGGACGCCGCCGCGCCGCGGTTCTCGGCGCCGACGCCCCGCCCCGGGGCGCGGCCGTGATCGCCTGGCGGCGCCAGTACGGCGACGTCATCCGGCGCCGGCTCTCGCGCGGCGACTGGCGGGGCCTCGCCTCGCTCGCCGCCCGTTGGGTCGGCACGGCCATGGCGCCGCGGCTCCGGCGCCCGCTGGTGGGGCCCGCGCTCGCGACGCTCCTCGTGACGTACCGCTGCAACCTCAGGTGCCGCGTGTGCGACCTGCCCGACCGCGCGGTCGCGCGGCGGCGCGCCGGCGACCGCGAACTCGGCACGCGCGAGCTGCGGCGCGTCCTCGACGACATGCGCGCCATCGGCAGCCTCGGCGTCGGGGTGACCGGCGGCGAGCCGATGCTGCGCGACGACCTCTTCGACCTCCTCGGCCACGGCGCCCGCCGGGGCCTGCACGTGCACCTGAACACCGATGGCTTCCGCATGGACGCCGCCGCGGCGCGGGCCACGCTCGACGCCGGCGTCGAGAGCGTCAACGTGTCGCTCGACGGCGCGAGCGCGGGCGAACACGACCTCGCGCGCGGCCGGCGCGGCGCGTTCGACGACGCGATCGCGGCCCTGGCCGCGCTCCGCGCCGCCCGCGGCGACGGCCCGGCCCCGCGGCTCACGGCGGTGACCGTCCTCACGGCGCACAACGTCGACCGCGTCGAGGCGGTCGCGCGCACGGCGCTGGCGGCCGGCGCGGACCGCCTCGGCGTCATCCCGGTGCACGACTTCGGGCAGGGCGAGCCCGCCGCCGCCGCGGACCGCGTGGCGCGGGGCCTCGACGTGCTGCGCCGGCTCCGGGCCGAGGGCGTGCTCGACAACAGCCTCGCCTACCTCGACCTCGTGCCCCGCGCGCTCCGCGGCGAGCCCTCGCCGCTGCGGTGCTACGCGCCGTACGCGAGCGTCGTGGTGGACTGCTACGGCGACGTCTTCCCCTGCTTCCCGTTCATGGAGCGGAAGCAGCCCATCGGCCGGCTCCCGCTCGCGCGCCTGTGGCGCTCCGCGGCCTACCAGCGCGAACGCGAGCGGCTCGAGGCGTGCCGCGCGTGCCTGTGGAACTGCCACACCGAGATGAACCTCGTGCTGCCCCAGGCCCGGGCCGCCCGCGCCCCGGTGGGGGCGGCCCCGTGAACCTCTCGTTCGCCAAGGCCCTCGATCGCGTGGCCGGCGGCGCCCTCGCGCGCGTGGTCGCCGGCGCGGACGCGCTCCGCGAGCTGGTGTCGCCCCCCGCGCCGCAGGTCGACGCCGTGCGGGCGCTCGCGATCCTCAAGTTCTGGGGCGTGGGCAACTGGGCGTTGCTGCGGCCCGTCGTCGCCGCGCTGCGCGACCGGTGGCCCGGCGCGCGCGTGATCGTCGTGACGCTCGCGGGCAACGCGCCCCTGGTCGACGACGTCGCGGACCGCGTGCTCGCGGTCCGGCCCCACGGGCTCGCGGCCACCGTCGCCGACCTCGTCCGCGCGCACCGGGCCTTGCGTGCCGAGGCACCCGAGCTCTCCCTCGACTTCGAGCAGTTCGCCGTGGTCGGCGCGCTCCTCTGCCGCGCTGCCGGGATCCCGCAGCGCGTCGGCTTCTCGAGCGGCGCGCGCGGCCGCGACGGCCTCCTCACCGTCCGCGTGCCGTTCCGCCGCGACGCCCACGCCGCGCGCTCGTTCCGCGACCTCGCGGAGGCCGCCGGCGTGCCCCGCGGGCCGTACGTCGCGGGCGGGCTCGCCGCCGGCGACGCCGGCCGCGCGGAGGTCGAGCGCCTCCTCGGCGGCGCCGCCGACGCGCGCCCCGTCGTCGTGCTGCACCCGGGCTCGGGCGACAACTTCCCGGGCCGCCGGTGGTCGCCGACGGCGTTCGCCGCCGTGGGGCGCCACGCGCGCGAGCGGTTCGACGCGCGCGTCGTCGTCACCGGCGGCGCCGGCGAGGCGGCGCTCGTCGCCGACGTCGCCCGACGCTGCGGCGGCGACGCGCTGCCCGCCGCCGGCGCCCTGTCGCTGCGCGGGCTCGTCGCGTTGCTCGATCGCGCCGAGGTCGTCGTGAGCAACGACACGGGGCCGGTCCACCTCGCCTCGGCGCTCGGGCGGCCGGTGCTCGCGATGTACGGGCCCAACACGCCGGTGCTCTACGGCCCGCTGTCGCCCGGGTCGCGCGCCTTCCACGCCGGCCTGCCGTGCAGCCCGTGCCTCACGACCGACAACTACCGCTCGAGCCGCTGCCGCATCCACACCTGCATGGCCGCGATCCCGACCGGCGAGGTCGTCGCCGCCGCCGACCGCCTCCTGCGCGGCGCGCCGGCCGCGCGACCGGAGGCGCCGTGAGGTCGGGGCGCGCCGCGGGCCTCGCCGTCGTGCTGCTGGGCGCGTTCCTCGCCCACGCCGTCTGCGTCGGCCACGGGTTCGTCTACGACGACCACCGCTTCGTCGAGCACAACCCGGCGCTGCGCTCGCTCGCCGACCCGGCGCGGTTCTTCACCGACCCGGGCACCGCGTCCGCGGCCGAGGGCGTCGAGCCGGACGTGTGGCGCCCGCTGCGCACGCTCCTCTTCGCGGTGGACCACGCGCTCTTCGGGCTCGCGCCCCGCGGATGGCACGTCGCGAGCCTCCTCGTGCACCTGCTGAACGCGGCGCTCGCCTACCGGCTGCTGCTGCGCTGCCTCGGGCCCGGCCCCGCCGACCCGCGCGGCGGCGGCGCGGCGACGGTGGTCGCGGCCGCCACGGGCGCGCTGTTGTTCGCGGTCCACCCCGTCACCGTCGAGACGGTCGCGTGGGTGTCGAGCCGCGGCGACCTCGTCGCGTGGTCGCTCGCGCTCGGCGCGCTGCTGCTCTCGACGCGCCCCGGCGCCGCGCGGACCGCCGGCGTCGTCGTGCTCGGGACCCTGGCGTGCCTCGCGAAGGAGTCGGCGGTCGTCCTCTTCGCCCTCGTCCCGTTGCTGCGGTCGGCGCTCCCCGCCGACGCGAGGCCCGGCCGCCGCGAGACCGCCCTGCGTGCCGGCCTCCTGCTCGCGGCCACCGTCGGCTACCTCGCCGTGCGGGCGGCGGTGCTCGTCACGCCCGCCGACCTGCCGCCGCTCGCGCAGATCGACTTCCCCGACGGCAGCCGCGCCGCCGCGGTCCGTGCGTTCCTCGCGTCGGTGGTCTGGTAC
>JAEUHO010000375.1 GCA_016795345.1 Planctomycetia bacterium
GGACGGCGCCTCGGCGGACGCCGGCGCGTCCGGCGCGGGGGCGGGCGCGTCGCCGTGCCCGCGCACGACGGCCCACCCTCCCGCCAGGACGGCGACGGCGGCGATCGCGACGAAGACGGGCTTGAGCGAGGTGGTCACGACGAGGGACTCCAGGGGGACGGCGGCGGTCGCGGGGCCGGGCGCGCCGCCGTCCGGCGCGCGGAGCCCGACGGGGGCGAGCGGCGCGAGCACGGCCCCCCACGCGGCGCGGTCGCCCCCGTGGCGCCGGTCGAGCTCGGCGCGCAGGCGGCCGAGCGCGCGCTTCGTCCGGGTGCGGACCGTCTCGACGGGCAGCCCGAGGCGCGCCGCGATCTCGCGGGGCGGCAGGTCGTCGAAGTAGCGCAGGCAGAGCACCTGCGCGGCGTCCTCGGGCAACGTCGCGAGCGCGTCGAGCACGAGGCGCCGGCGCGCGACGTGCGCCGTCACGTCGAGGTCGTCGGCCTTCGCCTCGGGTCGCGCCGCCGCGGCCTCGCGGCGACGGCGCACCGCGTCGGCGCGGCGACGGTTCGCCGCGAGCCGCCGCGCGATGCCCTGCAGCCACGCCCGCGGCGCGTACCCGGCCCGCGGGGGCTTCTCGAGCGCCACGACCACCGCGTCCATCGCGAGGTCGTCGGCGTCGGCCTCGCCGCGGACGAGGACGCCGGCGAGGCGGCGGACGCCTTCGAGGTCCGCGAGGCCGATCGGGGGGACGTCCGGCGGGGTCATGGTTCCCCCACCATGGCACGGGACGGCGGAACCGGTTCACCGGCCGCGGCGGGCCGGCCCCGCCGGTGCGGCGCCCGGGCCCGCGTTCGCGCGGGCGCCCGGGCCTCGCGGTCCCCCTCCGTCAGTCCGCGTACGTCGTGCGGCCGAACTCGACCGGCGGGTCGCTGCCGACGGCGAGGAGGAGGCCGATGGAGAGCCACGAGACGAGGAGGCTCGAGCCGCCGTAGGTGAGGAACGGGGCGGGCACACCGACCACGGGGAGCAGGCCCGCGACCATCCCGAGGTTGATCACGATCTGCGCCGCGAACATCGCGAAGAGCCCCACGGCGAGGAACCGTCCGCTGGGCTCGCGCAGCCTCGACGCCACGGAGAGCAGCGCGCCGAGGAACGCGGCGTAGAGGACGAAGAGGAGCGTGACCCCGAGGAACCCGTGTTTGGCGGCGAAGACCGCGAAGACGAAGTCGCTGTGGCGCTCGGGGACGTCGCGGCTGGCCTCCTCGGGGCCGCCCTCGTCGTCGCCGACGCCCGTGACGCCGCCGAGCCCGATGGCGATGCGGCCCTGGTAGGACTGGTGGTTCTGGGAGCGCTCGAGGGCCTTGGCCTCCTTCGCGTCGCCGTGCTGCGCCAGGAAGCCGAAGATGCGGTCGCGCTGGTAGTCCTTCAGCACGCCGGGGACGAGCGCGAGGAGCGCCGCGGCGACGAGCCCGCCCGTGGCGAGGACCGCGAGGTGCCGCAGGCGCGCGCCGGCGCCGAAGAGGAGGGCGAACGCGATCGGGACGAAGAGGATCGCGGTGCCGAGGTCGGGCTGGCGCATCACCAGGAGGAACGGCACCAGCGTGAGCGCGACCGGCTTCACGAGGCCGCCGAGCCGCCGGTGCTCGCTCGAGTAGCGGAGCGTCGCCGCGAGCATCACGACGAGGATCGGCTTCATGAACTCGCTCGGCTGCACGCGGAACGAGCCGATGCCGATCCACCGCCCCGCGCTCTGCCCCGTGCCCTTGAAGAGGACGAGCACCAGGGCCGCGAGGCCGAGCACGTAGAGCACCGGCGCCCACGAGACGACGCGGCCGTACGGCGCGGCGAGCACGAGGAGCGCGGCGGCGAGGCCGACGGCGGCCCATCGGGTCTGCAGCCACGCGTACGGCACCCGGTGCCCCTCGGCGGCGGTGGCGATCGTCGCGATGCCGACGGCGGTCAGCGCCGCGGCGAGGACCGGCAGCGACCACGGCGCGCGGCGGAGGCGTTCGGAGAGGGTCATCGGTTGAACCAGGCGGCGAGGAGGTCCGCGACGACGGGCGCGGCGTGCTCGCCGCCCACGCCCGAGCGGCGGCTGTGGAGCACCACCGCGAACGCGACCGTGCGGGCGCCCGGCTTGCTCGCCCAGCCCACGAACCACAGGTGCCACGGCCCCTTGGCGCGCGAGCCGTCGGCCCCGTCGGGGTCCACCCAGTCGGAGTCACCGTCCATCCAGTCGCGCGCGCCGACGGTGGCGGTGCCCGACTTGCCGAACACCGTCACGCCGGCGAGGTCCGGGCGGTCGAACACGCCCCGCGCGGTCCCGAACGTGACGCAGCCCCGCATCCCCGCGCGGACCTGCTCCAGCGCGGCGGCGCCCAGCTCGACGGGCACGGCCTCGAACGGGACGGGCTCGCCGTCGACGATCGAGGCGAAACGCGGGGTCGGCAGCCGCCCGCCGTTGGCGAGCGCCGCGCACGCGCGCGCCATCTGGAGCGGCGTGACGAGCACGGCCTGCCCGATGGCGATCTGCCGCAGCAGCGGCGCGCTGGGCGTCGCGGGGTAGGCGCCGCGCCCCTCGCCGAACACGTCGGCGCCCGTGCGCAGGCCGAAGCCGAAGGCCGCCGCCGTGGTGGGGAACGCGACGGCGTGGACGGCGCGGTACGCGCGGTCGCTCGCGGTGTCCGCGAACAGGCGGTTGCACGAGTGGGCGAGCCCCGACACGCAGTCGACGGGGCCGTGCGGATGGCACCGCGGGAACCTGGGCTCGACGCGGGCGTCGCGGCCCGCGCAGGCGTAGTGCGTCGGGATCGGGTGGCCCGCCCCGAGGATCGCCAGCGCCGAGAACGGCTTCATGGCGCTGCCCGGCTCGACGTCGAGGCGCGTGACGCGCGACAACGTGACCGCGGGCTTCGGCGGCTCGGGGGGCTCGCCCTCGCCGCGGGCCTCGCGTCGCGCGACGGCCTCCGCCGCGACCGCCTCGTCGTCGTCGATGCGGCTCGTCACCTCGTCGAGGCGGCCGTTCGGGTCGAAGCTCGGCGCCTCGGCGACGGCGAGCACCGCGCCGGTCTCCGCGTCCATGAGGATGCCGCCGGCGGAGGCGTCGCCCTCGCCCGCGAACCCCTCCTGGGTCGCGGCGGCGCGCAGCGAGTGGTGCAGGGCCTCGCAGAGGTCGGTCCGCAGGTGCAGCGTCACGTCGCCGCCGCGGCGCGGCGCGTCCACGACGGTGCGGCGCGAGAAGAGGCCGTCCTCGTCGCGCGCCAGCCGCGCGCGGCCCGGCGTGCCGCGGAGCACCGACTCGTACGCCGCCTCGAGGCCCAGGCGGCCCACGCGGACGTCGGGCAGGTGCATGTCGCGGCCGAACCGCTTGAAGTAGGCGAGGCGCTCCTCGTGGCTGCGGAACGGCGAGACGACGCCGATGCACTGCGCGAGCAGGCCGTGGCGCGGGTACCACCGCTCCGTGAACGTCTCCGTGCGGAAGCCGCGGTAGCGCTGGTCGCGGTCGAGCTCGAGGATCCGCTCGGCCTCGGGCGAGAGCGCGCGCACCTCGAGCCGCGCGCCGGTGGGCGTGTGGAACGTCATCATCGCGGTCGCGCGGCCGAAGTGGTCCGCGCGCCGCTGGACGCGCAGGTCCTCGGCGTAGAAGTCGCGGCCCTCGAGCTCGGGGCCCAGCTCGGCGATCACGTCGGCGGCGGGGACCGGCGCGCCACGCTCCGCGCGGCGCAGCCGCTGCAGCGCGCGCAGCGTGCCCGGCGGGCGCCCCGCGACCCCCTCGGCCACCTCGATCTCGATCTGGTCGAGCACGTCGCGCATCCGGTCGTCGGCCGCGCCGGCCAGCGTCCCCGCCGGCAGGCCGATGGCGTCCTCGAGGGGCGCGAGGTCCTCCACCGGCAGCGGCTCGAAGCCCTGGCCCTTCGCGCCGCACGAGCACCGGCTCGGGGGCGTCGGCGCCTTCGTCGTCTGGCCCGCCCAGCGCGGGTCGCGGCGGGGGATGATCGTGCCGCACGCGCCGCAGCGGTACCGGTGGCGCGAGGCCCACTCGCCGGGCACGAAGACGAGGCGGACGGCGGCGCGGTCCACCGCAAGCGTCTCGCCCGTCGCGTCCACGATCCGGCCGCGCCCCGCGGCGACGTCGGCGAGCCGCTCGCGCTGCGTGCGCGCGTCCTCGACGGCCTGCTGGTGCCCGAACAGCTGGAGGAAGCCCACGCGCAGCCACACCGCGGCGAGCGCGGCGACGGTCGCGAGGTAGAGGACGAGGAGCCTACGCTCGGGTCGCATGGCGGCGTCCCGTGAGGTCGTCGATCGCGCCGGAGCGCTCGAGGAGCAGGAGCAGCGGCCACGACACGAGCGCGGTCGCGAGGGCCGCGGGGAGCACCGACCGCAGCGGGTCGAGCACGGGCCCGCCCTGGTGCAGCGGGAGGCACCGCACCACGTACAACACGCGCGCGATCACGGTCGCGAGGGCGACGGAGAGGGGGACGAGCACCCCGCCCACGGCCCGCGCGTCGCCGTGGCGCCGCGCGAACAGGAAGGCCACGGTGCCGAGGACGAACGCGTGGGTGCCGAGCGGGTCGAGCGAGGCGCAGTCGGCCAGCAGGCCCAGCAGGATCCCCCACTTCACGGCGTGGACGCCGTTGCCCTTCAGCGCGAGGAACGTCGCCATCGCGACGTAGAGATCGGGCGGCGCGCCCAACGGGCCGGGGCGCGCGCCGACGAGGTCGGGGACGGCGCCGGCCACGACGGCCCACGCGAGCAGGACGAGCAGCCCCACGGCCTTCAGCGCTCCGGCCGGAGGACGAGGAGGGTCGTGCTGCGCCCGAGGTCGAACAGCGGGTGCACGCGCACGTCGAGCACGCCGTCGCCGTCGTCGTCCGACGCGCGCGTGACGTAGCCGACGATGAGGCCGGCGGGCACGACGCCGTCGTCGTGGCTCGTCAGCACGGGGTCGCCGGCGGCGAGCCGCAGGTCGTCCGACGCGCGCAGGTTGCGGAGCGGCACGTCGTCGTCGGCGCCGCCGCGCATCCACGCGGTCGCGCGCACGCCGTCGGCTGTCCGCACGGCGACGGCGAGCCGGGTGTAGGCGTCCGTGATCAGCTGCACGCGCGCGGTGTGCGCGTCCACGTGCTGCACGACGCCGACGAGCACGCGGCCCTGGGTGACGGCCTGCCCGACCTCGACGCCGTCCTCGAGCCCGCGGTCGAGCAGGAGGCTGCGGCGGGCCGACGACGCATCGCGCGCGCGCAGGATGCGCGCCGACAACGCGATCGGGAGGCGCTGGAACCCCTGGAGCGTCTCGGCCAGCTGCCCCCGCTGCGCGAGCTCGTCGAGCACGCGCGCGTGCTCCTCGCGTTCGGTCAGCAACATCTGCTCGAGGGCGCGGACGCGGGGGCCGTCACCGGCGCCG
>JAEUHO010000377.1 GCA_016795345.1 Planctomycetia bacterium
GCCGCGGCCGCGGCGTCCCCCCGCGCGCGCAGCGCGGGCGCGCGCGCGGCGACCGCCGCGTCGAGGAGCGCGACGAGGGCGGGGAGCGCGACGGCGACGACGGGGAAGAGGTAGCGGCGGCTGTTCGCGATGGGCACGTACCACGCGAACGCGGGCCCCCACGTCAGCGCGAGCGCCACGGCGACGCCCGCGAACGCCGCGACCGGCGACGGCGGGGCGACGGCGGCGGACGGGCCTCGCGGTCGCGCGCGCCGGGTCGCGAACCCGACGGCCGCGGCGGCGAGGAGCGCGTACAGGAGCGGCCCGTGGGTGACGCGCGCCGCGCCGTCGAGGAGGCGCGCGACGGTGCCCGAGAGCCCGTGGGCGGCCCACCACGTCGCGGGGGTCGCCGTGCTGAACCGCCACTGCTGGTCCTCGCCGGCGGCCTCCCACATCATGTGGGCGGTGTTGGCGTTGTGGAACGGCGCGCCGAAGGCCCGCGCGTTCGCGACGAGGAGCGGCGAGGCCGCGAGGAGGAACGCGCCGACGAACACGGCGACCGCCGGCAGGGCGCGCGTGCGGCGCGTCGCGACGAGGAAGCCGACGGCCGCGACGACCGTGAGCGGGCCGCTGCCCTTGCCGAGGTGCGCGAGGCCCGCGGCGAGGCCGGCGGCCGCGACGAGGCGCCCGGGGCGCGGCGAGACGGAGGCGCGCGCGAGCGCGGTCGCGAGCGCGACGACGAGGAACGCCACGATCGGCTCCGGCCGCACCCGCGAGACCTCGAAGGTCCACTCGGGACCGGCGAGCAGCGTCGCGAGGACGGCGACCCGCTCGGGGAGCACCGAGCGCAGGAGGAGGAACGTGCCGCCGAAGGCGAGGCCGCCGAGGGCCAGCGCGACCCAGCGCGCCCGCTGCGGGAACCCGGGGTCGCCGCCCTCGACCGGCACGAGGAGCAGGGGGAACAGCGGGCTGCGCGCGCCGTCCGTGAGGAGGCCCTGCGCGGCGATGCGGCGCGCGAGCAGCAGGTCGAGCTCGCGGTCCTGGTTGTTCGGGTGCTCGCCCGCGCCGCGTACGTGGGCGACGGCCGCGACGAGGAGCGCGAGCGCCAGGGCGGCGAGGACCGCCCGCGCCCCCGTCGGGCGCGCGGCCGACGGGGGCGCCTCGGGCACGGCCGGCTACTTCGCCGCCGCCGAGGGGGCCGCGGGCGACGCGACGGTGGCACGCCCCGCGGACGTGACCGCGGGCGCGAGGCGGCGCAGGACGGCGTGCATGGGGACCTCCGGGGAGCGCTCCATCGTACGGGACCGGCGGGCGCGGGCGGCGCCCGCGCGGACGGGTCACGCCCGGGGCTCGCCCGCGTGGATGCGGCAGCCCGGCGCCTGCGCCGCCAGCACGCGGGCCTCCTCCGGGAGGAGGGCCGCCCAGCGCGCCCGGGCGTCGTCCGCGCCGACGACGCCGGCGGCGAGCTCGCGGACGAGCCGAGGGTGGCCCCGCTCCGACGCCGTGAGCCCCCGGAAGAGGGCGGCCAGCTCGGCGTCGGTCTCGCGCGCGGCGTCCGCGAGCGCCTCGAAGCGTTCGCACGAGCGCGCCTCGATGAGCGCGCTCACGAGCAGGTGGTCGAGGAGCTCCTCGCGGCCGGCCCCCATGCGCACGAGGCGGCGCAGGTCGGAGGCGTAGGCGTTGCGGTGTTTGGGCGACGGCGCGCCGCCGCGCTTGACGAGGACGCGCAGGACGAGGGCGAGGTGCTCCGTCTCGTCGCGGGCCACGGCGGCGAGCGCGCGGCACCACGCGGTGCGGGCCTCGGGGCCGGCGTCGGCCGGGGCGCGCGTCATGAGGGCCAGCGCGTTCGTCGCGGCCTTGCGCTCGAGGTGCGCGTGGTCGTCGAGCAGCGCCACGGGATCCCCGAGCGCGGCGCGGGCCCACGCCGCGGAGGTGCGGCTCGCGAGCGGCAGGTCGTCGGCCGTCGGGGCGGGCATGGCGACGTTGTCCCACGCCGCCGCGCGGACGGAAGCCGGCGCGGGCGCGGTCGCGCGCACGACGAGGAGCGCCGCCGCCGACGCCACGGCCCACAGGACGAGCGCCACGAGCACCGCGCGCCCCCCGCCGCGGACGAGCGGCCCGAGCCGCGTGCGGAGGCCGACGCCGGCGAGCGCGGCGAGGAACGCCCAGTTCACGAGCCGCGCGAGCGCGAGGCGCTCGCCGGCGCCGAAGACGCCCGCGACGCCCAGCGCGCCGAACGCCGCGAGCCCCCACGTGAACCCGGGCACGCGGCGCAGGGCGCCGCGCACCCCGCCCGCGGCCGCGTCGCGCGGCCCGAACGCCGCCAGGTAGACGAGGATCGGCGCCCACTGCAGCGCGTTCACGAGGAACCGCCACGCACCGGCGAGCTGCAGCGCCGCGGGGCCGTGCGGCGCCGCGACGAGCACCGACTCGGCGGTCGTGGGGAGGCTCGTGCTCGCCCAGCGGGCGAGTCC
>JAEUHO010000387.1 GCA_016795345.1 Planctomycetia bacterium
CGGGCCCGGGGCCCGCCGCGCGACCGCGGGCGTTCAGCGCGCGCTGCGAAGCTTGGCGGCGAGGTCGGGGGCCGGGCGGTTGCCGGCCCAGTTCGCCTTCTCGGCGCCGTTCGCGTCGAGGATGGCGATCGTCGGGTAGCCGCCGCGGGCGAGCCGCGAGCACTCGCGGCCCGTCGCGGTGTCGGGGTCCACGCGGACGGCGTAGAAGTTCGCCATCTCGGCGTGGACCGACGCGTCCTGCAGCGCGCCCGCGTCGAGCTTGCGGCAGAAGCCGCACCAGTTCGCGAGCAGGAACACGGCGACCGGCTTGCCCGCCGCCCGCGCGCCGGCGAGCGCCTGGGCCATGGACGGGTTCGTCGCGTCGAACCGCGGGGCGCCCGCCGGGCGCGAGGGCGCGGCCGCCGGCGCGTACGCGGGGGCGTACGTCGGGGCCGGGGCCGGCGTCCCGTAGGTCGGCGCCGGGGCCGTGGCCGCCGGCGCGGGGCGGGCGGCCGCGACGGTCGTGGTGCGGGTGCCGGCCTGGCACGCGGTCACGGCGAGCAACGACGGGAGGACGCAGGCGAACGCGAATCGACGCATCGGGGACTCCTGGGGGACGGGGAAGCCTACCGCCGGACGCGGCCCACCCCGAGAATCGCGGCGCGGCCTCCACGACGCCGGGGCCCCGCCTTGCGAAGATCCCGCCCGCCGGAGGTCCCATGGCCCGTCGCCGTCCCTGGTTCGCCGTCGCCGCCCTCGGGGCCCTGGTCCGCCTCGCGGCCGCGGCCGACGAGAAGCCGCCGTTCGTGCCGCAGCCCATCGTCTCGTCCCCCGCGCCCGCAATGACGGCGGTCGCCGGCGGGTCGGCCCGCGCCGACCTCGTGGTGCCGGAGGCGGTCTGGGCCGCCGCGGTGGAGGGCCTCGGCCTCCCGCCGGGCACGGTCGTCGGCTACACGTCGGAGCAGATGGCGTCGTACGGCCGCGACCAGCGGATCACGCGCCCGACGTCGATGATGTTCCGCGACGTCCGCGCGGTGCCGCGCGCGTCGGGCAAGCTCGCCGACGACCTCCTCGGGGCGGTCAAGGACCCGAGCGAGGTGGTCCGCATGGCGCACGGGCTCACCGACGCGGTCGCGGGCCGCCTGTTGCCCCGCCCCGAGGGCGACGCGTGGGGCCCGGACTGGCTGCCGGCGACGACGCCGCCCGCGGACGCGCTCGGCGTGGTGCTCGAGAAGCTGGCCGAACGCGGCGGCGGCACGTTCGCGCCGCTCGACGACGACCAGCGCAAGGCCTGGCGCGCGCTGCCCGAGGCCCTCCAGCGCTTCGTCGTGCGCGTGCTCGTCGGGTCGTGCGAGGCCCTGCCGTGGCTGCGGGCGGCGTTCGACGAGCCGTTCCTCGTCGCCGCGCTCGGGGCCCGCGGGCCGGCGGGCCTCGCGTCGCGGGACCTGTACCGCCTCGCCGCGCGCCCGTGGACCGACGAGGACGAGACGCAGACCGCGACGCTGTCGCGCGCGTCGTTCGAGGCGCTCGGCCGCGTCGACCGCGACTACCTCGCGTACGCGTCCGTCGTCCACACGATGCACCTGTCCGTGGCGCTCGCCGGCTGGGAGGCCGCGCGCGCGACCGTCGACCTCGCGAAGGTCGAGGGGGCGGCGCTGCGGGTCGACACGCCGGTCGGCGCGGTGCGCGTGCTCGGTCCCGCCGACGACGCGGTGACGGGCGCGGACGGGCCCGCGCTGCTCGTCCTCGACCTCGGCGGGAAGGACACGTACACGGGCCGCATCGCGGTGCCGTCGTACCCGGCGGCGCCGATCTCGACCTGGGTGGACCTCGCGGGCGACGACACGTGGGACGGCGGCGACGTCGCCGCGACGATGGGCTGCGGCCTGTTCGGCCTCGGCGTGCTCGTGGACCTCGGCGGCGACGACAAGTACACGGTGAAGGAGTCGGGGCTCGGCTGCGCCTGGTACGGCACCGGGCTCCTCCTCGACGCCGCGGGGAAGGACGCGTACGTCGTGAAGTCGAAGTGGGGGCAGGGCGCGGCGCACGTCGGCGCGGGGGTGCTGCTCGACCTCGCGGGCGACGACGCGTACGAGTGCGGCCACCAGTCGCAGGGCCTCGGCTCGACGTACGGCGCGGGCCTCCTGCTCGACGTCGCGGGCAACGACGCCTACGTGGCGCGCGACGACGGGAACAAGGAGAAGATCTACAACGACCAGTCCGTCGCCATGGCCCAGGGCTGCGGCTACGGGCGGCGGGCCGACCTCGGCGACGGGCACTCGCTCGCGGGCGGGTGGGGCGTCCTCGTGGACGGCGCGGGCAACGATCGCTACCACGCGCAGTGCTGGGCGCAGGGCTGCGGGTACTGGTGGGCCGTCGGCGTCCTCGAGGACCTCGGCGGCGACGACGTCTACGAGAACGGGAAGTACAGCCTCGGCGCCGCGGCGCACTTCGCCGTGGGCTGCCACGTCGACCTCGCGGGCGACGACGCCTACAACCAGGGCGTCACGACGGCGGTGAACCAGCACCAGGGCCACGCCCGCGACGGCTCGATCGGCGTCTCCATCGACGGCGACGGCAACGATCGCTACCAATTCCGCAACATGTGCGGCGGCGCCGCGGACCTCAACAGCATCGGGTTGTTCTGGGACCGCCGCGGCGACGACGCCTACACGGTGTGGTGGAGCCAGACCGCCGCGCCCAACGGCTGGGCCGAGACGCCGCCGATGGGCACGGCGTCGCGGTACGAGCCGTTCCGCTCCTTCCGCGACGACCTCGGGTCGTGGGGCGTCTTCCTCGACACGGGCGGCAAGGACACCTGGACGTGGAAGGACCTGCCCTCGGACGCGAAGCTCTACCCGGTCGGCGTCCCGTTCGGCGCCGACGGAACGCGCTGGGTCTCGCGGCCCGGCGGCCGCTCCGCCGGCGTCGGCCTCGACGTGGAGGCGGTGTCACCGCGCGCGCCCGCGCCCCCGAAGCCGAACTGACGCGCGCGCGTCGGCGCGTCCCGTCGGCATGCCGCGTCAGCGCGCCCCGCTCCCGCGCACGCGGACCCGCTCGAGGACCTGGTCGGCGAGCGCGCGGTCGTCGTCGCGTTCGACCCCGAACGGCCAGGAGACCGGCCGGCCGACGCCGCGCCGGACGATGTCCTCGACGATCGCGTCGACCGTCCGCTCGATCGCGGGTTCCTCCGCGGGGAGCGCGAGCACGAAGCGCATCGGGTCGTCCCCGCCGAACGCGAACGCGTCCGCGCCCGTCGCCAGCGTGAACACGAGCGACCGTGCCCCGTCGACCTCGGAGCTCGTCACGTGCAGCACGAGGGCGGCATCGAGGGCCGCGGCCGACGCTGCTCGGCGGTTCGCCTCGCGGGTCCGCTGCTTCACGACGAGCCGACCGAACCCGAAGAAGAGGCCGGCGGCGACGATGCCGGCGGTCGCCCAGCGCGCGCGCCGCCGGCGGCGTCGGCCCGCCTCGGTCGTCGGCTCGGGCGCCCAGGCGCTGCGGCGTCGCGCCCGCGCCGGCGGCGCGCCGCGTCGCAGCAGCGAGAGGTCGTCCCGCGAGGCGTCGTGAACGGGGGCGTCGCGGTCGTCGTTCACGCCCGGCCCGCGAGCGCGCCGTCGAGCGCGGCGAGGCTCGCCTCCGCCATCGACCGCGCGTCCGCGTCCGCCAACCCCGCCGCGAGCGCCGCCGCGGCGTCGCGGTGCGCGCGCGCCGGGCCCACGTCGCCGCGGGCGTGGTGCACGAGCGCGACGACCTCGTGGCCGTAGAACCGCTCGAACGCGTCGCCGCCGTTCGCCTCGATCATCCGCAGGCACGTCGCGGCGTGCTCCGCCGCGCGGTCGAGCCGGCGCGCCTTCCGCAGGCTCTGCGCGAGGCGGTAGTGCGCGCGCTCGGTCTCGAGCCACGTCCCCGCGACCGACCAGAACCGGAGCCCGGTCTCCGCCGCGCGCACCATCAACGCGTCGTCGGGGAGCGACCGCGTCGCCTTCTCCTCGAGCGCGGCCGCGACGTTGTTGCCCGTCACCGCGAGCGCGCGCGCCGCCGGGTCGTCCTTGCCGGGGTGGTAGTCGGCGAGCGCGAGGGCCTCCTCGAGCAGCGCGCCCGCGCGCTCCGGCTGCCCCTGGCCCGCGACCATCGCCGCCGCGAACGCGGCGACGCGCACGCGGTTCGACGCGACGGGCTGCCCGGGCACGCGCGCGCGCGCCTCGCACGCGTCGCTCGGAAGGCGCCGCCCGGCGGCGAGGTGGAGCGCGGCCTGCTGCCGCACCACCGCCTTGCCCTCGGGGGTCTCCGCGTCCTGCGGGCGCCGCGCGGCCACGCGGTCGAGCAGCGCGATGCCCGCGTCCCACCGGCCGAGGTGCTCGCCCGCGACGTGCGCGACGAGGCCCGCGACCGGCGCGAGGTGCGCCTTCTCCGTGACGAGGTCCACCCAGCCGTCGAACCGGGCGAACACGCCCTCCGCGTCCTGCGCGTGGTCGTTCCAGCCCTGGTTCACCTGATCGAGGAGGTTCATGTCGGCCCCGTGGGTACGCGAGGCCCGCCGGCCCGCGCGGGCGAGTCTACCTCCGGGCGGAGCGGGCCCGCGGGCGGCCGGGCCTCGCGGTCACGACGGGGGCGTGTAGCCCAGCCGCCGGCTGATCGCGTCGAGCACGAGGCGCGCGCGACGGCGGTTGTCGGCGTTGTCGAAGGTCCCGACGGTGACCTCGACGCGGGTGCGGCCCTCGGTCACCTTGAACACGCCCGCGCGCACGTCCTGGTGCTCGTAGGCGCCCTCGGACGGCCCCTGCGGCGCGTGCGCCGCGACCGGGTAGCCCGACTCGCGCATCGCGTCGCCGGCCGCGACCCACGCGCGCTCGAACGGCACCTCGTACTCGCGGACGTCGCCGTTGCGCTGCACCTTGTACGCGCCGTAGCCGGCCGCGGCCGCCGCGCCGACGGCGGCGACGACGCACCCGGTGGACGTGGCGAGCAGGGCCGCGGCCGACACGAGCCGCAGCACGCGGGAACGGGAGCACAGGGCGACGATCGGACGCACGGGAATCTCCGGCCCCCCGGATCCCCCGAGTGTAGCCCCGCGCGCGGGGCGCGTCCGGGCGCGACGGCCGCGTAGGATGCCCGCCCATGGACGCGGGCCGGCCGGTCGTCTGGATCGACGTCGTCGGGCTCACGGCCCGGCTGCTGCCGCACGCCCCGACGCTCGCGGCGATGGCGAAGGCCGGCTCGTCGCGGCCGATCGCGGGGGTGATCCCGGGCGTCACGTTGAGCGCGCAGGCGACGGCGCTGACGGGGCTCCCGCCGTCCGGGCACGGCGTCGTCGGCAACGGGTGGTTCCACCGCGACACCGG
>JAEUHO010000397.1 GCA_016795345.1 Planctomycetia bacterium
CGTGACGGAGGCCCGCGAGGCGGTCGCCGAGCACCCGGAGAACGCCGTCGCGTGGACGGAGCTCGGCGATGCCCTGCGTGAAGCCGGCGGGGACGCCGCGGGCGCCGCCGACGCGTACGAACGCGCGCTCGACCTCGACCCGTTCGCGGAACAGCCCGCCCAGGAGCTCGCGTCCCTCGCGCCGGAACGGCTGCTGCCCCGGATCCGCGAGCGGTGGCGCGAGCTCCCCGACGACGAACGGCTCACGATCCTCGCGACGACGTTGCTGCGGACCGGGCACGTGGACGAGGCGACGGCGGCGTTCTTCCGCTGCCGCAAGCTCGACACCGCGTGGCTGCTCGCGGGCCTCGCGTCGCTCGCACCGGGCCCGGCCCTCGCGTCGATCGACACGCGGCTCGCGCTCGGGGACGACGACGCGCTCCACCTCGCGCGCGTGGACGCGCTCGCGGCGCTCGGTCGCGTCCCCGAAGCGCGCGAAGCGCTGGCGCCGCTCGTCACGCCCGACAGCGGGTTCGCCGCCGACACGTGGGAGCGGCTGCTCGCGCTCGATCCGGAGCGGGCGATCACGAACCATGGGGCCGAGCGGGCGACGCTCGCGCCGAACGCCGAGTTCCGCGTCTACCTCGGGGAGGCGCTACGCCGCGTGGGCCGCGAGGCCGAGGCGAAGGAGCTCGTCGGGCCGTTCCTCGCCGGGAACCCGGACTGGGTCGGCTGGGAGTTCGTCGCGCCCCTGCTGACCGCGCTCGACCCGGAGACGCGGCTTCCGGAGCTCGAGCGGGCGACCCGCGATCCCGACTCGGCGGGCGAGTCCACACCGTGGCGGCAGCTGGCCGAGGCGTACGCCCTCCTCGGCCGGACCGCCGATGCCCGGCGCGCCTACGACGAGGCCATCGCCCGGGAGCCCGACGACATGCCCCTGCGGATCCGACGGCTGCGAGTTCGGTGACCCCGGACCGAGGGGGTACGATCCGGACATGAACCTGCGTGCCCCCGCCCGCACCGTCGCTGGCGCCGTCCTCGTCGCCGCGATCCTCGGCCTCGCGGGGTGCGGCGACGGCTGTTGAGGCGACGCCCCGAAGAAGCCGAGTTCGGCTTCGACGACCGCCGCCCCGGCCTCGACGCCGACCGCCACCCCGACTCCCACCGGCTCGACACCCCCCGGGGGCGCCGCACCGGCCACGCCGCCCCCCGCGGCTCCCCCTGTCCCGACGAAGGAGCGCACCATGGCAAAGGTCGGTGACCCCGTCCCGACGGTCCGCGTCCGCGACCAGCACGGTCGCGAGCGTGGCCTCGACGAGTTCCGCGGGAAACGCGTCGTGATCTGGTGGTTCCCGAAGGCCGACACCCCCGGTTGAACGATCGAGGGTTGCGGGTTCCGCGACCTCCACGCCGAGTACACGAAGAAGAACGTCGTCCTCCTCGGGGCCTCGTTCGACACCCCCGCCGAGAACCTGGCGTTCGCGCAGAAGCACGGTTACGCCTTCGACATCCTCTGCGACACCGATCGGCTGCTCGGCCAGGCGCTCGGGCTCGCGGCCGACGCGAAGGCGACCTACGCCAAGCGCTGGACGTACGTCATCTCCCCGGACGGGACGATCGAGCAGATCCTCGACAAGGTGGACCCCCGGAACCACCCGGCCGAGTTGCTGAAGACGCTGCCGTAGGCACGCCCCCGGCCGGGCCTGGCGTACCCCCGGGTCGCTGCCCGCCCCCCCCCCGGGTCGCTGGCCGCCCCCTCTTCTACTTGTGCTTTACAACTGAACGCCCGGGGCCCATTTCGGACGGGGAGGGTTGCGTCCGTCCCTCCCTGTCGTACGATACAGAGTTGAAGCCGGGCGCGTCGTGCGCCCAAGGAGAGTCCCTTCATGCGGAAGACGATGCTCGCGACGGTCGGCGCGTTTGCGCTGGCCATTGTCGCGTTCCCCTACGTCGCCTCTGGCGAGTGCTGAGGCCGCTCGTCGGCCAGTGTGGCCGACCTGCAGATCGCGTGGGAAACGCTGGAGTCGATCCCGCAGCCTGAGAAGGCTGCTGCCGTCGTGACCGGAGAGGGCACGACCGCGTCCGCCGACGAGCCCGCGACGACGCCGAGCGAGACGAGCCTGACGGCCGACAAGCCGTACCTCGTCTACATCTCCGATCCCCAGTCCGGGGACACGAAGATGGTCGACAACATCGAGAAGGTGATTCTCGACGACGACCGCATCCAGCTCGGGTCGAAGGCGTTCCACATGGTGAAGATGACGGCGGAGTCGGCCGCGGCCGACGCGCTGCTCAAGGAGAAGGGTGGCAAGGAGCTGCCCCGTCTCGTCTTCATCACCGCCGACCTCAAGAGCGTGAAGCCCGTCGAGGGCACCGCGCTGAAGGTCAGCGAGGTGTGGAGCACGATGAAGCTCGTCGCGAACAAGGCGTACAAGCAGGACCTCGAGGCGATCGTCAAGGAGTCGCTGAAGATCCTGATCGAGTACGACAAGATCGCGAAGGAGCGCACCGTCCTCGAGGAGAAGGAGAAGCGCACCGCCGACAAGGCCAGCGCCTCCGACAAGAAGGACATCGAGGCCAAGCGTGCCGAGCTCGACGCCCGGCAGGAGAAGGCCCAGGCCCAGCGCGCGAAGCTCTTCGAGCTGAAGCCGAAGGCCGACAAGAGCAAGGCGCTCGCGAAGGCCGACTGACCGTCGACCCGGCTTCCGCATCGAGTCTCTCCGAACGGGCGGCCCGCGCGGGCCGCCCGTTTCCATGTCCGCGCGGCCCCGGCAGCGGCCGTCCGGGTGCGTGGGGCGAGGTCGGCCGCGAGGGACCGCGAGG
>JAEUHO010000421.1 GCA_016795345.1 Planctomycetia bacterium
TCTCGGCCACGCGCGACGACGCGCGGCGGACCGTCGTCACCTGCGCGCGCGCGGGCGAGGGGAGGGCGTGATGGACCTCGCCGAGCTCCTCGCGTTCGTGAAGCAGTCGGGCGCGTCCGACCTGTACGTGTCGGCCGGCGCGCAGGTGATGATGCGCGTGCACGGCGACGTCGTGCCGCTGACGGTGCCCGACGTGCCGCCGACCGGCGTGCCCAAGGAGCTCGTGCAGCAGACGCTGTACGAGGTCCTGACCGACAGCCAGAAGAAGAAGCTCGAGGAGCACCTCGAGCTCGACTGCGCGCTGTCGCTGCACGACGTGGCGCGGTTCCGCGTGAACGTGTTCTTCCACGAGCGCGGGATGGGCGCGGTGTTCCGCATCATCCCGAGCTCGGTGCCGACGTTCGCGTCGCTGGCGCTGCCGGACGTGATCGCGCGGTTCGCCGAGCGGCCCCACGGGCTCGTGCTGGTGACCGGGCCCACGGGGTCGGGCAAGTCGACGACGCTCGCGGCCATGGTGGACTGGATCAACGAGCGCGAGCCGGGCCACATCATCACGGTGGAGGACCCGATCGAGTTCGTGCACCGGCCGAAGGCGTGCATGGTGCACCAGCGCGAGCTGGGCGCGAACACGAAGTCGTTCACCGCGGCCCTGCGCGCGTCGCTGCGCGAGGACCCGGACGTGATCCTCGTGGGCGAGATGCGCGACCTCGAGACGATCGAGCTCGCGCTGACGGCGGCCGAGACCGGCCACCTCGTGCTGGCGACGCTGCACACCGTGTCCGCGTGGAAGACGGTGGACCGCATCGTGAGCGTGTTCCCGGCGGACCAGCAGGAGCAGATCCGCACGCAGCTGGCGGGCAGCCTCGAGGGCATCGTGGCCCAGGTGCTGCTGCCGCGGGCCGACAAGCCCGGGCGCGTGGCGGCGCACGAGATCTGCGTCGCGACGCCCGCGGTGAAGGCGCTGATCCGCGACGGCAAGGTCCACCAGATCCAGACGGCGATCCAGACGGGCACCAAGCTCGGCATGCAGACCCTGTCGGGCACCATCGCGCGCCTCGCGATGGAGGGGAAGATCACCAAGCAGGTCGCGGAGCAGGCCCAGCTCGACTACTGCGGCGCGATCGACCTCGTGGCGCCGGCGGGCGCGCCGCCGAGCACGTCCTACGCGACGGCGGGCGCGGGCGGCGCCAGCGCGGCCCCCAACGTGAGGAAGACGTCCTATGGCGCTTGACGACCTGCTGGCGGAGGTCGTGGCCCTCGACGGCACCGACCTGTTCCTGGCCGTCGACCACGCGCCCGTGGTGAACGTCCACGGGCGGTACGTCGACGTCGGCGGCGGGGTCGCGCTCGACGCGGCGTCGCTGACGGCGCTCGTGCGGGCCGCGCTCCCGGCGGACGACTTCGCGCGGTTCGTCGCCGAGGGCGATGCCGACGCGGCCTACGCGCTGCCCGCGGGCGACCGGTTCCGCGTGAACGCGTTCCGGCAGCGGGGCGAGCCGGGCATGGTGCTGCGCCGGCTCCGCTCGCGGATCCCGACGCTCGACGAGCTGGGCGCGCCGCCGGTCCTCGCCGCGCTCGCGCAGCTGCCGCGCGGGCTCGTGCTCGTGACGGGCGCGACGGGCACCGGCAAGTCGACGACGCTGGCGGCGATGCTCGCGCTGCGCAACGCGACGCAGCCGGGCCACATCGTCACGCTCGAGGACCCGATCGAGTTCGTGCACCCGCACGGCAAGAGCCTCGTCAGCCAGCGCGACGTGGGCCTCGACACGGCCTCGTTCGCGACCGGGATCAAGCACGCGCTGCGGCAGGCGCCGTCGGTGCTGCTCGTGGGCGAGATCCGCGACGCGGAGACCGCGGAGGCGGCGCTGCACGTGTCCGAGACGGGCCACCTCGTCCTCGCGACGCTGCACAGCACCAACGCGAACCAGGCGCTCAAGCGGCTCGTCAACCTGTTCCCGGCGACGGCCGAGCGCAGCGTGCTCCACCACCTCTCGCTCGAGCTGAAGGCCATCGTGAGCCAGCGGCTGCTCCCGCGGGCCGACGGGCACGGGCGCGTGGCGGCGTTCGAGGTGCTCCTCGGCACGCCGCGGGCGGCCGACCTCGTGCGCGAGGGCCGCATCGAGGAGCTCAAGGAGGCGATGACGCAGGCCGCCTCCGAGGGCGCGTCCACGTTCGACGACGCGGTCTACCGCCTCTTCCGGGCGGGCACCGTGACCGCGGAGGCCGCGATCGCCGCCGCCGACAGCGCGACCGACATGCGCACCCGCATGAAGCTCGACGCGGGCGTCGTCGCCTCCGGGGGCCCCGCCCCCCGGATCCGGATCACCTCCTCCTGACGCCGAACGCTCGGGTTCGTGGAACAACGGGGTCGCAACCCTTTGGCTCGCCGTCGACACCGAGACAACGGGGTCGTAGCCCTTTGTCTCGCCGTCGACACCGAGACAACGGGGTCGTAGCCCGTTGTCTCGGTGTCGGCGACCGGGCCTCGCGTACCGGGGGGAGCGACCGCGCACGTGGAACGACGGGGTCGGAACCCGTCGTCGCGGCGTTGCGCGCGTCAGAGGACGGGCGCGAAGAGGTTCGCGACCCGGACCGCGAGGCCGAACGTCCAGCCGCGGGCCACGACGTCCGCGTGCCGGAGCGGCACCGCGCCCTCGAGGTCGCGCGCGAGCATCGCCCCGGTCTCGCGCGCGAACCCCGGGTCGTCGAACAACACGGTCAGCTCGAAGTTGAGCCGGAGCGACCGGTTGTCGAGGTTCGCCGTGCCGACGGTCGCGAACCGCTCGTCCACGACCATCACCTTCTGGTGGAGGAACCCGCGGGTGTACCGGAACAGCTTCACCCCCGCGCGCTCGCACGCCTCGACGTAGGCGTGGCGCGCCAGCCACACCAGCAGGTGGTCGCTCCGGTCCGGCAGCAGGATCCGCACGTCCACGCCGCGCATGGCCGCGATCACGAGCGCCGACATCACCGCGTCGTCCGGCACGAAGTACGGCGTCGCGATCCACAGCCGCGTCCGCGCGTGGTGGATGAGGTCCGTGAAGAACAACGAGCACGTCTCGTCCTCGTCCGCGGGCCCCGTCGGCAGCACCAGCACGCGCAGCCCCGGGTCCGCGACCTTGTGCGCCTCCCAGTCCACCTCGATGCCGCCGCCCGACGCCCAGTGCCAGTCCTCGAGGAACGCGACCTGCAGCGACACGACCGCCGGCCCGTGCACGTGCACGTGCGTGTCGCGCCACGGGCCGAACCGCCGGTCCCGCCCGAGGTACTCCTCGCCGACGTTGAGCCCGCCCGCCCACGCCTCGCACCCGTCCACGATCACCAGCTTGCGGTGGTTGCGGAAGTTCAGCTGGAACCGGTTCGCCTTCCCCCGCCGCGTGTTGAACGGCAGCACCACCGCGCCGGCCCGCTCCATCGCCTCCACGTACGCCCGCGGCAGCCCGAGCGACCCCACCTCGTCGTACAGCACGTGGACCCGCACCCCCGCCTTCGCCTTCGCGACGAGCCGCTCCTGCAGCGCGCGCCCGAGCCCGTCCGCCCGCAGGATGTAGAACTGCACCAGCACGTACCGCGTGGCCCGCTCGATCCCCTCGAGCATCGACCGGAACGTGTCCTCGCCGTCCACCAGCAGCTCCGCCTCGTTCCCGCGCGTGAACGGCAGGCGCGCCAGCCGCACGAGCAACCGGTCCGCCGGGTCCTGCGGCGGGTCGATCACGCCCCGCGCCGCGTGCCGCTGCGCGATCGCCTGCGCCTCCGCCACCATCTCCTTCAGGTGCCGCCGCCGCGCCGTCACGTACCCCTTGAACCGCCGCCGCCCGAACACCCAGTACGCCGGCACCGCCAGGAACGGCATCGCCACCAGCGAAACGACCCACGCGATCGCGCCCTGCGACGTCCGCACCTGGAACAGGGCCACGACCGCCGTCGCGACCCCCAGCACCTCCGCCGCGATCGCGAGCCAGATGTAGAACATCGCCGGCCAGTCTACGAGCCGCCCCACCGGACGGTCCGGAACCTCCCCGCGCCGTCCCGGGTACGAAGGGAGCATGCCCACCCGCCGATCCCCGTGGCTCGCGCTCCTCCTCGCGGCGGCGATCCTGCCCCTCGGGACCGCGAGGCCCGCCGCGGCGCAGGACGCCCCCGCCCCGCCGGCCGCGCCCGCGGCCGCCCCGCCGCGGCCGTTCGTCCGCCGCACCGTGCGCATCCCGCTCGCCGACGGCGGCGCGCTCGCCGCCGACGTCCACGCGCCCGCCGACGAGGTCCGCCGGCCCGCGATCCTCGTGCAGACGCCCTACGGCCGCGAGCGCTTCGCCCCCACCCTCGTCCTCGACGACCCGGACGGGTACGCGTTCGTCGTCGTGGACGTCCGCGGCCGCCACGGCTCGCGCGACGTCCCGGCGAAACCCGGCTACGACGTCCGCCGGCGCGACGGCTTCGACACGGTCGAGTGG
>JAEUHO010000469.1 GCA_016795345.1 Planctomycetia bacterium
GCCCGGACGGGCCCCGCCGACGATGCACCGTTCTAGTTGTCGTCAGGCGCGAAAGGCCGCGCTGCCGATGCACCGATCTAATCGTCGTCAGACCGAAAACGCCGACGACACGCGATGCACCGGTCTAGTTGTCGCTGAGCACCGAAACGGGTGACCGTCCGTCACGCCTGGCAACGCGGGCTGAGGAATCGCAATCATGCGCAACGGGCCGCTGCCGAGCCGAAAACGCACGAGAAGGGATGGAGGCGCCGCGCGGAATTGAACCGCGGTACACGGATTTGCAATCCGTTGCCTAGCCACTCGGCCACGGCGCCCGGAGTCGAAGCGGGTAGGTAAACACGCCCCCCGGCGAACGCCAGCACCGGACGCCCCGGACGTCGAAGCGACGTCAAAGCGTCGGAGGCCGACCCGTACGGCGCCCCCACCGCGGGGAGGAGCCGCGCAAGGGCACCGGCGCGGTCCGGCGGGAGGAGGGGAGCGCGTGCGCCGGGAGCGGGTGTCGGAGGGGCCGTCCACTACACTCGCCCGCTTCACCCCCCCCGCCCCCGCACGGGCCCCCGGCCCCCCCGACCCCTCCGGATCCCGAACGGATCCCTCGACGAAGGAGCCCCCATGACCGCCCCGAACTCCACGATCGTCTGGACGCAGATCGACGAGGCCCCCGCCCTCGCCACGTTCTCCCTGCTGCCGATCGTGAAGGCGTTCACGAAGGGGACCGGCATCTCGGTCGAGGCCTGGGACATCTCGCTCGCGGGCCGCATCCTCGCGAACTTCCCCGAGGGGCTGAAGCCGGGCCAGAAGCTGCCCGACTACCTCGCGCGGCTCGGCGAGCTCGCCCAGAAGCCCGAGGCGAACATCATCAAGCTGCCGAACATCTCGGCGTCGGTGCCGCAGCTGAAGGAGGCCATCAAGGAGCTCCAGGCCCACGGCTACGCGGTCCCCGACTACCCCGAGAACCCGAAGGACGACGCGGAGCGCGCGCTCCAGACCCGCTACGGCAAGGTCCTCGGCAGCGCCGTCAACCCCGTCCTGCGCGAGGGCAACTCCGACCGCCGCGCGCCGCTGTCGGTGAAGGAGTTCGCGCGCAAGCACCCCCACAAGCTCGGCGCGTGGACCCCGGAGTCGAAGAGCCACGTCGCCCACATGGCGGAGGGCGACTTCTACGGCAGCGAGACCTCGACGACGGTCCGCAAGGCGGCGAAGGTCCGCTTCGAGTTCGTCGACGGCAAGGGCGCGGTCACCGTGCTCAAGCAGAAGCTCGCCGTCGACGAGGGCGAGATCCTCGACACGGCGGTGATGCACGTGAAGGCGCTCCGCCGCTTCTACGAGCAGCAGATCGCCGACGCGAAGGCGAAGGGCGTCCTCCTGTCGCTGCACCTCAAGGCCACCATGATGAAGGTCTCCGACCCCGTCATGTTCGGCCACGCGGTCACCGTCTACTTCGCGCCGGTGTTCGAGAAGCACGCCGCCACGTTCAAGGCCCTCGGCGTCAACCCCAACAACGGCCTCGGCGACCTCTACGCCAAGCTGCAGACGCTCCCCGCCGACCAGCGCGCCGCCATCGAGGCCGACCTCAAGGCCGTCTACGCGACGCGCCCGCCGCTCGCGATGGTCGACTCCGACAAGGGCATCACGAACCTCCACGTCCCGAACGACGTGATCGTCGACGCCTCGATGCCGGTCGTCGTGCGCGACTCGGGCCGCATGTGGGGCCCGGACGGCAAGCTCCACGACTGCAAGGCCATGATCCCCGACCGCTGCTACGCCACGGCGTACGCGACGATCTTCGAGGACTGCCGCAAGCGCGGCGCGCTCGACCCGGCCACCATGGGCACCGTGCCCAACGTCGGCCTCATGGCGCAGAAGGCCGAGGAGTACGGCTCCCACGACAAGACGTTCCTCGCGCCCGGCACGGGCACGATCCGCGTCGTCGACGAGGCCACCGGCGCGACGCTCCTCGAGCAGGCCGTCGAGCCCGGCGACATCTTCCGCGCCTGCCAGACGAAGGACGTCGCGATCCGCGACTGGGTCGCCCTCGCCGTCCGCCGCGCGCGGGCCACGGGCGCGCCGGCCGTCTTCTGGCTGGACCGGCAGCGCAAGCACGACGCGCAGCTCCTCCTGAAGGTCGAGGCCTACCTCAAGGACCACGACACGAAGGGCCTCGACGTCCGCATCCTCGCCCCCGCCGACGCGATGCAGCTCTCGCTCGACCGCATCCGCAAGGGCCAGGACACGATCTCCGTCACGGGCAACGTGCTCCGCGACTACCTCACCGACCTCTTCCCGATCCTCGAGATCGGCACGTCGGCCAAGATGCTCTCGATCGTCCCGCTGCTCGCGGGCGGCGGCCTCTTCGAGACGGGCGCCGGCGGCTCGGCGCCGAAGCACGTGCAGCAGTTCCAGAAGGAGGGCTACCTCCGCTGGGACTCGCTCGGCGAGTTCTCGGCCCTCGCGGCGTCGCTCGAGCACATCGGCGCGACCTCGAAGAACCCGCGCGCGGCGGTCCTCGCCGACACGCTCGACGCCGCCATCGGCACGTTCCTCGAGCAGAACAAGTCGCCCGCCCGCAAGGTCGGCGAGATCGACAACCGCGGCAGCCACTTCTACCTCGCGCTCTACTGGGCCGAGGCCCTCGCCGCGCAGACGAAGGACGCGACGCTGAAGGCCCGCTTCGCGCCGGTCGCCGCCCGCCTCCGCGCGGACGAGGCGAAGATCTCCGCCGAGCTGATCGCCGCGCAGGGCAAGCCCGTCGACATGGGCGGGTACTACCACCCCGACGCGGCCAAGACCGAGAAGGCCATGCGCCCGAGCGCGACGCTGAACGCGATCATCGACGCGCTCGTCTGACGCGCCGTCCCCGGCCCGCCGCCGCGCCCACCGTGGCGGCGGGCCGAGGGACAAATCCCCCTCCCGCGACCGCGAGGCCCGCTGGCCGTTCCCGCCCCGAAGGCGACGGCCCACGCCGCGATCCCGTGGTGGAGGTTCGTGCGTCGTGCGTCCTACGGCGTGCGGGATCGACGGGCCACGGCCGTCGGCGCTCGCGCCGCGAGTTCGTCGGGGGCCGGCGGCCGGGCCGCATCGAGCGCCGCCACCGCGCGGGCGGGCGCAAGGCCCGACCCTACGAATTTCCGCGAACTTGGTGGCATAACGTGCATTGTACGCAATGTCCAAGATCTCGGAGGTACCCCGCCGGCGGCGACGCGCGACGTACCGCACCGTGGATCGAGGTGGCGTCCCGTAGGGCGCGCCCCTCGTGGCCGCCCGCCGGTCGCGCCGATGGACGTCGGACCCGACGGCCGCCGGGCCTTGCGTCCCGGGGAGCGCGACCGCGACCTGGGGCGGCCTGCGCCGAGGGACGGCCCGGAAACGACCGCGGCCGGGCCCCCGCGAAGGGACCCGGCCGCGGCGACGCGAACGAACGGTCCGTCAGCGGTGGTGACGACGCGAGCCGCCGCCCCCGAAGCTCGGCGCGTACGAACGCGGCGAGGGGCTCGACGAACGGCCGCTCCAGCCGCCACTTCCGCCGAAACCACTGCCGCCGGAGAACATCGAGCCGCCCGAGGAACGCTGCGGCGAGAAGAACCGCGGCTGGCTCTGCGTCTGCGGCTGGAAGCTGCGGGGCTGCACCTGCGGCTGCCAGTTGCGCGGCTGAACTTGCGGCTGAACTTGCGGCTGGTAGTTCCGCGGCTGAACCTGCGGCTGCCACGCCCGCTGCGTGTCGTTCCGCGGCTGCACCTGCGGGGTGAACGAGCGCGTCGTCTGCGGCGACCCCTGCGTCGAGATCGTCGGGTTGGCGGCGGCGCCGCGCGGCCCGTAGTGCGCGCGGGGCGCGACGTTGGCCGACGTGCCGCCGGCGGGCGCGCCGCCCGCGCCGTTCGCCGTCGTGTTCACCGCACCGTTCCCGCCCTGGCGGCGGAACTGCGTGCCGTACGTGTTCCAGCCGTTCGCGCCGTTGGAGCCGTTGGCGCCGCCGTGACGCTGGCCGGTGACCTGGCCGCCGCCGGCGAGCGTGTTCGGGCCGTAGGCGCGCGAGCGCGTGGTCTGGCCCTGGCCCTGCGTCGAGAACGTCGCGGCGCCCGAACCGTGCGCGCGCGGGCCGTACGCGGACGAGCCGGAGCGGACCGAGCGCGGCTGGAAGACCGACGCCGTCGTCGAGGTGCGCAGCGTCGAGTGGTAACCGACGCGGTTCGAGTGACGGATCACCGCCGGGCCGTAGTGCGAGCTGTAGCCGACCACGTCGGCGTGCGAGTGACGCGGACGGTAGTAGCCGTAGTCGTAGTAGCCGCCGCGGTACCGGCCGTAGCCGCCGTAGTACCAGCTCCACGAGAAGCCCCACGAGACGTAGGACCAGCCCCACGGGCCGTACGGGCCGCAGTCGGTGCCGATGCCCCACGTGAAGAGGGACCACGGCGCGTAGTACGGCCGGCACACGACCACGGGGTCGTACGTGGGCACGTACACGACGGTCGGCGTGGCGGGCTCGATGACGATCACCGGATCGCAGTTCGGCGCCGGCGCCGGCTGCGTCGTCACGACGACCTGCGGCGAGCTCTTGAGGTTGCCGGCCTGCTGCACGTCGGTGCGGAACGCCTGGATCGCGGCGAGCACCGCGTCCTGGTCGGCCTCGACGGCGGCGCCGAGCTTCTTGAGCCACGTCAGGTCGGCCGCCATCGCGGTCAGCGCGTCGGGGTACTGGAGCATGGCCTGCACGGCCGGCTCCCAGCCCGAGTTCGCGGGCACCGCGGCCACGCGGCCGCCGTTGGCCTTCACGAGCGCCGCGGCCTCGAGCACGTCGAGCGGCGCGGTGGACGCCGGCAGGAGGCTGCCGAGCACCACGTCGGGGTACAGCGCGATCTTCCCGACCAGGTCGCGCAGCGACGCCGGGTCGAGGAGCGGGTTCGGCGAGCCCTCGGGCGCCGGCGGCGGGAGCGGGCCGGGCTGGGTGCCGGGCGCGGGCGCCGGACCGGGCGGCGGCATCGGCGCGGGCGCCGGCGGAGGGAACGCGCCGTCGTCGGCGGCGGGGATCGCGTGCGCGGCCCCCGGGACCTCGACGAACGCGGACGGCGGGAGCGTGCCCCCCGCCCCCGTGCCGGACGCGTCGGGGTAGAGGCTGCCCTGCGGCGCGAGCGGGATCGGCGGGGGCGGCGGCGGCGGGCCGTCGTCGGCGCGCGCGAGCGGCGCGGTGGCCACGGCCAGCGCGGCGCTCACGAGCGCGGCGGAGAGGACTCGACGCGTGCAGCGGTCGATCATGGGCGGTCATCCCGAGCCGACGGCGCGGAGCGCGCCGGGGCTCGCATATAGGGTCGCGCCGTTCGAGGCTCCGTCAAGGAGCCGATGTCCGCCCGCCGGGGGGGGATCGCCGCGCCCGGTTTCGTCCAGGTGCCGTGCCGGCGCGCCGGCGCGTCGGTCACCCGGGCGCGCCCGCGCCGCCGTCGCCGCTCCGCGCGAACTGCCCCGCGCCGCCCGAGGCGGTCGCCGCGCCCGCGACGCCACCCGCGCCGCCCGGCGCCTTGCCCGGCGCGCCGTCGCTCGCCCACGCCCACGCGAACCCGTTCGTCGCGTTCGCCGTCGTGTCCGCGCCGCGGCCCGACTGCCGCTCGAACGGCACCGGCTTCCCGCCGAACACCGCCACGAACCCCGCCATCGAGTCCGTCACCGACGCCTCGGGCGCGTCCGGCGCCTTCTCGTCGGCGTCGTTCCCGTAGCCCACCACCAGCGACCCGTCCGACGACCGGTACACGACCGTCGAGCCCACCTTCGTGCTCTTGCACGACAGCGGCAGCCGCTTGCCCGGCTTCGCGGGGTCCGGCAACCCGAGCCGGAACGCCGCCAGCTCGGACTGCATGCCCTTGAGGTCGTCCATCATCATCCGCTTGCGCAGCCGCGCGCGCAGCGCCTCGAACTCCGGCTCCGTCTTCTTCGCGAGCATCGCCTTCAGCAGGTTGAGGTGCGGCCGCGCGCCCTCGGGCGGCCCGAGCCGCAGCGCGTTCTCGATCACCGGCCACACGACGGGCCCGAGCTTCAGCAGCCCGCGGCGCGCCGCGAGCACGTCCTTCTCCACCGTGGACTTCGACACGGTGTCGATGAGCTTCAGCGCGTCGGCGCGCACCTTCTCGGTGAGCTCGGTGGCCTCGCCGAGGACCTTGTCGTCGGCGACGGCGGCCCGCGGGCCCCCGAGCGGGCCGGCGAGCAGGGAGAGGAGCAGGACCGGGGCGAGGCGGGGAAGGCGCATCCCTTGAGTATGCCGCAGCGGCGGTGCGGGGGCGGGCCGCGGCCGCCCCGGGGACCGCACCCCCGCACCCGACCGCGAGGCCCGGCGGCCGCCGGTGCTACCCTCGCCCGGATGGCCGACGCCCCGCCGACCTCCGCGCTCCCGCCCCTCGTGGACACCCACTGCCACCTCGCGTGGGAGTCGTTCGGCGACGACCTCGACGCGGTCGTCCGCCGCGCCCACGACGCCGGGGTCACGCGCATCGTCACCGTCGCGACGGACCCCGCGTCGGCGGAGGCCTGCGCCGCCATCGCGGCCCACCGCGACGGCGTCCACCCGACGGCGGGCCTCCACCCGAACGACCTCCCCCACCCCTGGGAGGCCGCGTTCGCCCGCATCGAGGCCCTCGTGCGCGGCGGCGGGTTCGTCGCCGTCGGCGAGACCGGCCTCGACTACTACCGCGACGCGGTCGAGCCGGCGCGCCAGCGCGCGTCGTTCGAGGCGCACTGCGCCCTCGCGCGCGAGCGCGACCTGCCGGTGATCGTCCACATCCGCGACCGCGAGGGCCGCTTCGACGCGTACGACGACGTCGCGACGATCCTCGCCGGGCAGCGCGGCGTGCGCGGCGTCATCCACTGCTTCACCGGCATCGCGACGCACGCGCGGGCCTACGTCGACCTCGGGTGTTTCGTCTCGTTCAGCGGCATCCTCACGTTCCCCAAGGGCGAGAACGTCCGCGAGGCCGCGCGCGCGGTGCCGCTCGACCGCTGCCTCGTCGAGACCGACGCGCCGTTCCTCGCGCCGATCCCCCACCGCGGCAAGCGCTGCGAGCCGGCCCACGTCGCCGACACCGCGCGGCGCCTCGCCGAGGTGAAGGGCGTGCCCGAGGCCGACCTGCGGCGCGTCACGACCGCGAACGCCCTCGCGCTCTTCGGCGACCTCGCCTCCGCCTGACGCGGGCGCGCGACGCGGCCCGACGCAGACTGTGATCGGCGATCCCCGGGACCGCGAGGCCCGGCGGCCGGCGGGCCTCGCGGTCCCGGAGGAGGGTCGGCGCTTGCGGGACCTCCGGAGGCCGGGTACCCCTGTCGCATGGCCACCAACGCCCCCGAGAGCCCCGTCGAGATCGGCCAGCGCGAGGTCGCCGAGTTCCGGCGCGGCGTCGAGGCGCTGAAGGCCGCCGTCGGGCGCGTGATCGTCGGCCAGCGCGAGGTCGTGGACGCGGCCGTCACGACGATCCTCGCGGGCGGGCACCTCCTGCTCGAGGGCGTGCCCGGGACCGGCAAGACGTTGCTCGTGCGGACGCTGGCGCGCTGCCTCGACCTGCAGTTCTCGCGCATCCAGGCGACGCCGGACCTCATGCCCGCGGACGTGCTCGGGACGCCGTGGGTCGATGAGCGCGACGGGCGGCGCGAGGTGCGATTCCGGCCGGGGCCGGTGTTCGGGAACGTGGTGCTGGTGGACGAGGTGAACCGCGCGACGCCGAAGACGCAGAGCGCGCTGCTCGAGGCCATGGAGGAGCGGCAGGTCACGGTGTCGGGCGAGACGCACCGGCTGCCGGACCCGTTCGTGGTGCTGGCGACGGAGAACCCCATCGAGATGGAGGGGACGTACCCGTTGCCCGAGGCCCAGCTCGACCGGTTCCTGCTGAAGGTGCTGGTGCCGGCGCCGAAGGCGGCGGACCTCGAGACGATCCTCGACCGGGCGGCCGGCGAGCGGATGCCGGAGGCGGGGCCCGTGTTGTCGGCCGTGCAGGTGCGCGGGATGATCGCGCTGGCGCGGCGGGCGATCCTGGGCGACCGCGTGCGGAACTACGTGGCGCGGCTCGTCGAGGCGACGCGGCCGGACGCGCCGGCGCCGTCGCCGCTCGTCGCGCGGTTCGTGCGGTACGGCGCGAGCGCGCGCGGCGCCCTGGCGCTGGCCCTGGCCGGGAAGGTGCTCGCGCTGACGGAGGGCCGGGCCCACGTCGCGCGGGAGGACGTGCGGGCGGTAGCGCACGCGGCGCTGCGGCACCGCGTGGTCCTCAACTTCGAGGGCGAAGCCGAGGGGGTCACCGTGGACCGCGTCCTCGACGAGGTCCTCGCCCACGTCGGCGCGGGCTGACGGTCGCGGCGGCGCCCGCGCGGGCCGCCGGGACGCCGCCGCCACCGCGCCCGGCGACCGCCGCGCGGCGCGGCGCCCTCGCGGCAGGCCGGGCCGAGGCCGCACGAAGGGTCGCGGACGGGACACACGGCCCCCGGGCCGGGGGCAGACCAGGGTTGAACCCGGGGCCCGGGGGGCCTATCCTCGCGGGCCTCACCAACTCGTTTCCCGCCTCCCCCGGGGGGTGGGTCGAGGGAGTCCCATGAAGCTCGAGAAGCGCCGCTACGACGACGTCGTCATCCTGAAGTTCACCGGCGAGTTCGACGGGACGAACCTCCCGACGTTCGCGAGCCGGATCGACGCGATGATCGACGCGGGCGACCGGCAGCTGGTGCTCGACGTCTTCGCGCTGAAGTTCATCAACTCGTCGGCGCTCGGCTACCTCGTCAAGACGGCGAAGAAGGTGAAGGAGCAGCGCGGCGAGATCGTCCTCGGCCGCCCGAGCCGCTTCCTCACGAAGACGCTCACGACCCTCGGCCTCGACAGCGCGTTCCCGGCCTTCCAGACGGTCGAGGACGCGATCATGCACTTCAAGAAGGGCGAGTCCATCGGCAAGCTCGACCTCTCGAAGGGCGAGACCGACGACTCCCTGCGAGGCGCCGTGCCGCTGCTCTTCCGCAAGGACGACCCGAAGGTGGCGAAGGAGCCGCCGAACCAGGTCGGCCGCATCGTGACGCTGTACGAGGACGGCCTGACCTTCCGCTACGACCCGGCGCCGGGCGGCAAGGACCCCGTCGAGGCCGACCTCGTCGTCGGCACGAAGCTGAAGGTGAAGTTCCGCCAGCCGTTCGCGGTGAAGGAGTACTTCTTCGAGATGGGCGGCTCGGTCGCCGAGTCGAAGAAGGGCGCCGTCGACGGCGACGCGAACGCGCTCACCGTCCGCGTGAAGTACGAGAAGATCCGCGAGGACGACCGCAAGGCCCTGCAGCAGTTCGTGCGGGACCTCGAGGAGTGGAAGGCGGAGCTCAAGGACCGCTGACCCTTCGGGCGCGCGGGCCGTCGGGGCCGCGCGTCACGCGACGGGGAGCGGGCCCGGGTCGGCGAGCAGCCGCACCACGGGGAAGGTCTCGCCCGGCGCCACGTCGTCGAAGTGGCCCCAGCGCGCGAGGCCGTCGTCGCTGTGGGGCTCGAGCAGGTAGACCGCGAGGTTGCCCCAGGGCTGCGCCGTCGGCACGACCACGTCGCCCGGCTGCAGCACGGCCGTCACCCGGCCCGCGCGCACGGTGAACACGGTCTCGGTCCGCGGGCGGTCCCCCACGTCGGGGCTCTCCGTCGGCTCGCGGCCCACGACGCGGTAGGCCTCGACGACGGCGGTGACCGGCGCCGCGACCACGTGGTGCGCGAGCCGGTGGCTGCGCACCTTCTCGATCGCCGACGCCCGCGCGGCGGGCACGACGTAGCCCCACGGCCGCTGCACCGACACCGTCGGCTCGTAGCGGCCGTGGAACGTCGAACGGTACGTGCGGCGCTCGCGCCCCGGGATCCGGCGGGCCCGCTGGCTGTCGAGGTCCCACGCCTCGACGTCGTGGTCGAAGAGCGGCGCGCCGGGATGGCGGAACCGCAGCCGGCCCTCGGCGTCGCGCGTCGGCACGCCGTAGTCGATGCCGACGAGGTCGCCCGGCGCGGGCGCGGCGCCCCGCGCCACCGTGTCGGCGGCCGCCCGCGCGACCATCGCGACGATCTCGGGCCCGCGCGCGACGACCCGCTCGACCAGCTCGACGAGGATGCCGTACGTGACGTCGCAGCGGGTGCGGAAGTCCACGTAGGAGTACGCCTCGAGCAGGATGTCGACGCCGCCGAGCAGCCCGCGGAAGTGGCTCCCGTAGCGCGCGAGCGGCGGGTACGACTCCCAGCCGCGCTCGGGCGCGAGGTTGTCGCGGAAGTTGCCGTAGAACCAGGTGCGGAAGCCCGTGCGCGCGAACAGGCCGCGGGTCACCTCGGGGAGCAGGACGTCGCGCGCGAAGACGGCGGGCCCCGGCGGGCACGACGCGAGGTTGCGCGCGGTGTCGTAGGTCAGCTCGTAGCCGTGGATCGAGCCGTCGGTCGTGTGGCAGTCGACGACGACGTGCGGCCGCCACGCGGCGAGGAGGCCGGAGAGGCAGCGGCTCTCGACCGCGTCGTGTTTCGTGTAGTCGCGGTTGAGGTTCCAGCCCGCGCCGGTGTACCGCGTGCCGACGCCGCCCTCGGGGCCCACCTGCCCCTCGAGCTTCTCGAGGTCGAGGGCGCGGTTCGCCTTGTCGATGCGGTCGTTGCCGTCGGGGTTGTAATCGGGCAGGAGCAGCAGGACGCAGCCGTCGGTGAGCGCCGCGCGCGCGCCGACGGTGGCGTCGCGGGCCAGCATGCAGCAGGCCTCCTTGCCCTCGACCTCGCCCGCGTGGATGTTCCCGACGATCAGCACGACGGGCAGCCCGGAGGCCCGCGCGGCCTCGGGCGTGAAGATCCCGCGGCGGCTGACGACGACGTAGGCGAGGTCCTGGCCGAGGCCGCTCGCGCCCATGGACGCCACCCGCACGTGCGGGGTGCGCGACGCGAGGCGCGCGAGGAACTCGAGCACCTCGCGGTGGTACGACGTGCGGCGGTACCCGGACGCCTCGGCGACGGTCAGGAGGTCGGCGGGGATCTCGCTCACGGGCGGCTCCGGGTCGGGGGACGGGCGAGCCTACCCGCGCCGGCGCTGGCGTCGCTCCCAACGCGCGACGATGGCCGTCTCGAGCTCGGCGCGGCTCACGTCCTCGGCGACCACGACGCCGCCGCGCGTGCGCGGCAGCACCATGGTCAGCTCGGCGCCCGCGCGGCGCTTCTTGTCCTCGAGGGCGAGGTCGGCGAGCGCGGCCGGCCGCACCGACCCGGGCACGCGGATCGGGAGGCCCAGCAGCGCAAGGGCCGCGTCCTGGGCCTCGAGGAACCGCGACGCGACGAGGCCGCGGCCGCGCGCGACCTCGGCGGCGACGCCCATGCCGATCGCGACGGCCTCGCCGTGCCGCATCGCGTCGTTGCCGAGCGCCGTCTCGAGCGTGTGGCCCACGGTGTGGCCGTAGTTGAGGGCGCGGCGCGCGCCGACGTCGCGCTCGTCGGCGGCGACGAGCTTCGCCTTGACCGCGAGCGACCGGGCGACCACCTCGACCCACCACGCGTCGTCGTCGCGGGCTCCGCGCCCGGTCAGGAGCCCGAGCAGGTCGCGGTCGCCGACGAGGCCCGTCTTGTAGACCTCGGCGAGCCCGGCGGTGCGGTCGCGCTCGGGGAGCGTGCGGAGCGCGCCGACGTCGACGACGGCGCGGCGCGGCGGGTGGAACGTCCCGAGGAGGTTCTTGCCGCGCGGGTGGTTGACGGCGGTCTTGCCGCCCACGGAGGCGTCCACCTGCGCCACGACGCTGGTCGGCACCGCGACCCACGGGATGCCGCGGCGCGCCGTGGCGGCCGCGTACCCCGCCACGTCGAGCACCGCCCCGCCCCCCACCGCCACGACGACGTCGTCGCGGGTGAGGCCCGCGTCGAGGATCGCGTCCTCGAGGCGGGCGTGCACCTCGCGGGTCTTGGCGGCCTCGCCGCCGGGCACGACGATCGACGTCGCGGGGTCGGGCGACCACTCGCCCGGCCAGCGCCCGTGGACGCGGGCGGGCGCCACCCCCGCGTCCACGACGAGCAGCTGGCGGGTGGCCCGGGGCGCCGCCTCGGCCACCAGCGACTCGAGCCGGCCGACGAGCCCGAGCCCGACGACGACCTCGGTCGTCGTGGTGGCCCCGCGCACCGAGAGGGTCCGCTCGGCGACCAGGGGACGGCGCTTCGTCATGCGTCGGGCTCCTCGGGACCCGGGGGATTCGACGTCTCGGCGGCCTTCCGGCGCCGGAGCACCTCGCCGTAGATCTTCGCGCGGCGGTGCGCGTCGCGCACGTTGGCCGCGCCGTCCTCGCGCGCGTCCATGGTGCGCATCACGACGATGAACGTGACGAAGAACACCGCGAGGCCGACCCACGTCCAGAAGAACGGGTTCTTCCAGAGGGGGCCCGGCTTGGGCAGCGGGTCCGGCTGCAGGTGGATCGCGACGAACATCGGGACGGTCAGGTCGCGGTCCTCGCGCTGCTCGTACGCCGCGCGCGCGAGCGGGTCGCTCGGGCCGGCCGGCGTGTACGAGTGGTTGCGGAGGAACACGCCGTACACGCGGACCCGCTGCGGGGCCTTCGGGTTCGGGAGGTGGACCCCGGGGAACGTCGAGATCGGGAACGGCGAGTCGAACCGCACCAGCGCGTCGGTGACGTAGTGGTCGCACGACAGCCGGTAGACGAAGCGGCGGTCGAGGTCGTACGCGTTGTCCGGGACGCGGTCCCAGTCGTCGTGTTCGTAGGCGGCGAGGACCCCCGTGAGCAGGAAGACGCGGCCGCGGCTCTCGTTCGTGGTGCGGCGCGGGTCCGTCGCGGGGAGGCGGTTGTCGGCGTCGGGCTTGTCGAGCCCGAGCTCGCGCGACCACTGGAGGAACTGCGGCCGGCCCCAGCGCCGCCACGGCAGCTTCCCGTCCACGAGGCCCTGCACGAGGCGCGCGTTCCCGATCGAGCGGGCCCAGTGCATCGTCATCCAGTACGCCGGGTCCTCGACGTCCCACGTGTCGTCGCGGGAGCGGTCGGGCGAGATCGCCGGGATCACGGCCTCGAGGTTCGGCGGCGGCGGCGGCGCGTCGAGGGCCGGCCGGTACTCGCGGCCGACGAGCACGACGGTCGGCGCCGCGAGCTCGAGGGGCCCGAGGCGGCCCGCGAACCGCTGGAGGTAGTACCCGCGGACGCGGACCGGCTGGCCCTCCTCGAAGGGCGGGCGCGTCGTGGGCTGCGGCGCGTCGGTGGGCGCCGACGGGTCGCGTTCGGGCGGCCGGCGGTCGCGCGGCAGCTCCGCGTCGAGCACGGCCACGGGCGTCCCGTCCTCGCCGACGACGACCATCCCGTGGACCTTGCGCGCGTCGCCGAGGGCCGGGAGCGCGAACGCGGCCGGGTCCACCTTCGTCGCGACGCCGCGCAGCTCGACGAGCTGGCCCGCCGACGTCTTCGGGTCGAGGGCCGCCACGTCGGCCGCCGTCGCCACGACGCTCG
>JAEUHO010000553.1 GCA_016795345.1 Planctomycetia bacterium
GGCGCGACGGGACCGAACTCGTCCGCGCGCTCAAGGCGGACGACCCGTCGGCCCCGGTGCTGCTCATGAGCGGCCACCACGCGGCGTACGTGCGCCGGCACGCGGGCGACCTCGCCGGACAGGTGCTCGAGAAGCCGTTCACGCTCGCGTCGCTGTCGGAGCACCTCCAGCGCGTGGTCGAGCGCGCGCGGCGCTGACGCCGGCCCCGTCACCGCGACGTCTCCGGCGGCGCGCCGTCCATGGACGGTCCTTGGGACGGCGCCCGGGAACGGGGAAACTCCGTGCCCCACCGGAGCCGATCCCATGGCCGCCCCCGCCCCCGCCGGCAGCGTCCCGCTGATGGACCCCAAGCGCGTGTACCCGTCGTGGGGGCCCGAGGCCGAACAGGCGCTCGTGCGCATCCTCCGCGAGCACTCGTTCGTGAAGGGGCCCGAGATCGACGCCCTCGAGAAGGAGGCGGCGGCCTACCTCGGCGTCGCGCGCGCCATCGCCGTCGACTCGGGCACCGACGCCCTCTACCTGCCGCTCCGCGCGATCCTCGACGACCGCCCGGCCGACCGCCGCGAGGTCATCGTCCCGACGTTCACGTTCTTCGCGACGGCCGGCGCCGTCGTCAACGCGGGCGGGCGCCCGGTCTTCGCCGACGTGCTGCCCGACACCCAGAACCTCGACCCCGCGTCCGTCGCGCGCCACGTCTCGGCCCGCACCGCGGCCGTCGTGCCCGTCCACCTCTTCGGCGCGCCCGCCGACCTCGCCGGCATCCGGCGCGCGTGCGGCGCGCACAAGCCGTTCGTCCTCGAGGACGCGGCGCAGGCGATCGACGCCACCGTCGGCGGCAAGCGCGTCGGCGGGCTCGCCGACGCCGCGGCGTTCTCGTTCTACCCCTCCAAGAACCTCGGCGCCGCGGGCGACGGCGGCCTCGTGACGACCGACGACACGGCGCTCGCCGACCTCGTCGCCGCGCTGCGCGAGCACGGCAGCACGAAGAAGCTCTACCACCACGAGCGCGTCGGCAAGAACAGCCGCATGGACGAGATGCAGGCCGCCGTGCTCCGCCGCAAGTGGCCGCACCTCGCCGCGTGGACCGCCGCCCGCCAGGCCGTCGCGGCCCGCTACGCCGCGGGGTTCGCCGGCGTCCCCGAGGTGCGCCTCCCGGCGCCGCTGCCGGGCACGACGCACGTCTACCACCTCTACACGGTCCGCGCCGCCCGCCGCGACGAGCTGCTCGCGCACCTCAAGGCGAAGGGCATCGGCTGCGGCGTCTACTACCCGCTGCCGCTCCACAAGCAGCCGTGTTTCGCCCGCTTCGAGCCCGCCGCGTGCCCGGTCGCCGACCAGCTCGCGACCGAGGTGATCTCGCTGCCCTGTTTCCCGGGCCTCACGCCCGCCGAGCAGGACCAGGTGGTCGCGGCGGTCCGCGGCTTCTACGGCCGCTGACCCCGTCCGCGGCGCGACCCGCCGCCGACGTCGATCCCACGCGACGCCGATGTCGATTTCCGTGGACGCTCCCGGGGCGGCGCCGACGTAAGTCCTTACGCGGCCGCGGCCTCCGACGTCGGCACGGTCGATGCAATGCCGCGCCCGACCCATGCAGCGCACCCCCGGCCCCTCCGAAGAACGTCGTCGCGACCGCCGCCATGCCCTCACGGGCTTCGGGCGGCTCGTGCCGGCCGAGGGCGGCTACGAATGGTACGGCGGGATCGTCGACGTCTCCGCGCGGGGCGTCCGCCTCCGCGTCCGGCCGGGCGCCGACATCCCCGACGGGCTCCGGTGCCACGTGCTCCTCGAGGTGTCGTTGCCCGCCGCCAACCCCGGCACGCCGCCGGTCCGGCTCGACGGCGACGCCGTGCTGCTCCGCCGCGCGTTCGCGGCCGGCGAGCGCATCGAGGAGATCGCGCTGCGCTTCGACCAGCCGCTGCGGGTGGGGGACGCGTTCGCGTCCGTCGCGCCCGCCGCGCGCGTGAAGACGCCGCAGCCCGCCTGATCGTCACGGCGCCGCGACCGGCGGGGGGGACCGATCCCCGCTCCCCGGGACCGCGAGGCCCGGCCCGCGTCGCGGGACGGCCTTCGCCACGACGAGCGTGACGTCGTCCCGACGCGAGGCCCCGCCCGACACCGTAAAGAGCGCGGCGTGGACGCCCTCGACGATCGCGCCGGCCGGCCGCGCGCGGAACTCGCGCACGAGGTCCACGACGCCCTCCTCGCCGAGGGGCTCGCCGTCGCGGCCCGGGCACTCGGTGGCCCCGTCGGTCACGAGCAGGAGCACGTCGCCGTCCACCAGCGTCGGCCCGTCGCGGGTCGCGCGGTCGGGGCCGAGGTCGAAGCCGAGCACCCGACCGCAGAGGGGCAGCGTGGCCGCGACTGCGCCGTCCGCGGCGACGACGACGCCCGGGACGTGGCCCGCGTTGAGGTACCGCGTCGTCCGCGTCGCGGGATCGACCTCGACGATCAGGAGCGTCACGAACATCCCGTCCGGCAGGTCCGGCCGCAGGAACGCCTCGAGGCGGTCGGCCATCGCGTGCGGCGCGAGGTCGGTGGTCGCCAGCGAGCGCAGGTACGCCCGCGTCTCGGCCATGAGGAGCGCCGGGCCCATGCCGTGGCCGCTCACGTCCGCGACCGCGAGGAGCAGCCGGCCGTCGGGCCGCACGACCGCGTCCCACGCGTCGCCGCACGCGACCTCCGCGGCGACGGCGCGGCCCGCCACGTCGAGCCCCTCGACGACGGGCGCCTCGCGCGGCGCGAGCCGGCGCTGCACGTCGGCGGCGACGGACAACTCGGCGTCGCGCCGCTCGAGCTCGACGCGCTCGGTGGCGTCGTGGGCGACCGCGACGAAGTGGGTCAACGTGCCGTCGGTGTCGCGGATCGGGGTCACCGTCTCGTCGAGCACGTACGTGCCGCCGTCGGGACGCCGGTTCACGACGGTCGCGCGGTGGACGTCGCCCGCGAGGATCGTGCGCCACAGTCGCGCGTAGTCCTCCGGCGGCTGCAGCCCCGACTTCAGGATCCGCGGGGTCCGGCCGAGGGCGTCCACCGAACGCCAGCCGGTCACGCGCTCGAACGCCGGGTTGGCGTACTGGATCCGGCCCTCGCGGTCGGTGATGAACACCACGTCGGCCGCCTGCTCGATCGCGCGCGAGAGCCGTTCGAGCGCCGCGCGCGTCCGGCGGCGCGCGGAGACGTCGCGCAGCACCACGACCGCGCCCCCGACCGGCGCGCCGTCCTGCCGCAGCGGCCGCCCCGACACGGCGAGCCAGCCGTCGGGGCGGTCGTCGGTGAACCGCCAGTCGCGTTCCGGGACGGTCGCGCCCGCGAGCGCCGCGGCGAGGACGTCCGCGGGCGAGCCCCGGGCGCCCGGCCCGTCGGGCCCCGCGAGCGGCGCGCGGCGCAGCCATGCGCGGGCGTCGCCGTCGTCGGGCCGCGGGCCGAGCAGCGCCGCGGCGGCGTCGTTCGAGAACGTCACCTTCCCGTCGGGCCCGGCCACGACGACGCCCTCCACGAGCGCGCGGAAGATCCGCCGCGTCATCGTCGCCTGGCGGGTGAGGGCGTCGGTCCGGGCCGCTCGTCCGGCCAGCCACAAGGCGAGCGCGACCGCCTCCCAGGCGGCGCCGACGAGCAGCGGCAGGGCCGGCCCCGTCGCGGGGCGTTGCGCGGCCTCGAACGCGGCCGTCGGGACCCCGCGCAGCAGCAGCAGGCGGTCCGCCGCGCGCATCGGGCGGTCGACGCTCGGCCACGCGCCCGGCGTCGCGGCGCCC
>JAEUHO010000004.1 GCA_016795345.1 Planctomycetia bacterium
GCGGCATCGAGGACGCTGCTCTTCCAACGCGCCCTCTCCTGCGCAGTCGCCGCGAAGCCGCCGGAGTACTGGCGCCTTGTCGGCCGTACGTCACCTCGCGTCCCACTCCCCACGGCAGCCTGAGCGAAGCGTAGGCCTCTCCCGTGCGATTAGGTCTTCGGGGAACTGGCAAGGGTGGATCGTCTGTTCTTCGTGGTTGTGCTTCACATTCTGGAAGATCCAGACATCGCCCGGGTTCTTGCCGTCCGGGTTACACGAAAGCGCCCCCTTCTTCTCGCCCTTGTGGAACTTCTTGTTCTGATACTTCTGCGGAACGCGGATCGGATCGAGGTTGAAGACGTACTTGTCGCTCTTGGTGAACCAAAGCAGAGTTTCGTGGCGGCAGGAGAACTTTCGGGTCGCATGAAGCCCGTGCTGACGCACCCACATAATCCGGTTGCGGGGGCGAAGGGCGAGCGACTCCAGGATTGGGAAGAACCGAACATCGAGCGGAATGAGGATTCCAGCGTCTGCGAACGCACCCACCTGCCAGAAGATGGATCCCGTCGCTTTCAATACACGGGCGCACTCGCGAAGGACGGCGGTCTGCTCGTCCAAGTAGACGGAGAGCGCCCGCTTCGCCTCGTATTCCTTGCCCAGGTTGTACGGCGGCGATGAGACGACCAGATCGATGGAAGCATCCGGCAGACTGCGGAGGAGATCAAGGCAGTTGCCTTGATAGAGCGTGTCGATCTTTAGCTTCTTCTGCACCATGTCCTCATGTACCCGTGGCGGTCTGTATGGCTGTGGGCGGCTCGCGGTAGGCGAGGCGCCTCCCCTGCGCGGGCCTGACGGCGCGGGAGGCGCTCTGTCCCTCCTCGAGCCAACCCGTGTTCGAGCGGAACTCGAACTCCGCGGAGTAGCGCGGCAGATGCCTCTTGGAGATCGAGTGGCAGGTGCCGTAGACGCCAAGCCCTAAGCGCGAAGACACGGGCTCCGCCGAGTTGGAGTGGATGTCCATCCCCTTCCTGACGTACTCGCCCTCCGAGTGCTTCACGGCGAAGTGACCACCAGGCTGCGTGCGGCCGATGGGGCGATAGGCGGAGTAGTAGTCGTCGGCGATCCGCCGCGAGGTGCCTTCCACGCATTCGCGGATCACGGAGCCGAGAGCCTTGGCCGTGAGCCTCTGCTTCACGCCGCCGATCCCGGGCATCATCCGAATGCGGATGCTCCCGCCGTGCTCGACCATGACGAACACCGGCATCTTGGAAGTTTCACAACCAGGCTTGCGGCCCCCTGCGTTCCCCCGCCGGGGCTTCCCGCCGACGGACGTCTGGGAGGTCTCCACCGAACCACCCCCGCAGGACAGTCCTGGTCCGCACGCGTCGGTGGCCCCGTCGCCGCTCGGGGGCGGCTTCCACTCGGCCATCGCACGTTGCACGCGGTTCAGGAGGAACAAGGCGCTCTTGTAGTTTATGTCCAACTCACGCGAGAGTTGAAGCGCGGCGATGCCCTTCTTGCTCGTGCACGCCTTCCAGAACGCGTAGGCCCAGCAGCGAAGGGGGAGAAGCGACTCCTCCATGACGGTCGCTGCCCTGACAGTGAACTGCCTGGAGCACGCGCGGCAGCGCCAACGGAGTTTCGGGTGCCGAGCGCCATTGCCGTCCGTCATCCTGTACACGTTGCGCTTGCCGCATGTGGGGCACACGGGATCACCGCCCCACCGGAGTCCCTCGAAGAGTTCGACGGCGGTCGTCTCGTCCCGGCTCGCCGCCCTGAGGCGCTCGATGTCGGGGTCGCCGATGGCCTTCGTGCTGCGCAATCTCATGCCCGAGATCATACCATTTTTCCAGATGAGTCAAATCACCGGCAGTTAGTGTAACGTTAGGGTCCGACGGGGGCCGCTACCGGGGCGTCCGGGGGAGGGCTACCCACCAGCCACATCCGCCAATCGACGCCGGTCGTTGATTGGCGGATCGCCCCCCCGCGGGCGAGCGGGCCTTGCGTCCCGGGAGAACGACCGCTTCCCCCGTGTTGGTTCCGCCATTGGGTACCGGTCCCCGTTTGGCGGACCTGACGGCGGCCGTGCGGTCCGGAGCGGCGGACTGCGTGCGGAGAGGTCAGCGGGCGGCGAGGTGCGCGGCCACGGCGGCGCGGGCCTCGGCGACGGTGTCGCACCAGGTCACGTCGGCGCAGCCGGACGTCCACGTGTGATGGAAGGAACGGAGCTTCCCGTGACGGTCGGGCAGGACGACCACGGGCCGGCCCAGGAGCATCGCGAGCAGGCTGCCGTGCAGCCGGTCCGTCACGACCACGCGCGCCGAGGCGAGGAGCGCGCATCCGGCCTCGAGCCGGTCCGCGGCCTCCTGCGCGTCCCACCGCGCGATCGCCGCGCGACGGCGCGGCGCGCGGCCGCCGACGAGGGCGAGGCTTCGCGCCGTGAGCCGACGCAGGCGGCGCCGGAGCGCGCGCGGGGCCGGCCAGTCGATCGAGGTCGGCTCGGGCGACGGGCCGAGCGTGCGCGCCGGCGTCACCCGCGTGGACTCCTGGTCGGTGCGCAGGAGCCAGACGACGTCGCGGGTCGCGGCCGCGGCGGGCAGGGCGCCGAGGAAGAAGGCCAGGTCCGGCGCCAGCGTGGCGTCGAGCCCCCATCGCGCGCGGACGGCCTCGACGCTCTCGACGTCGCGCAGCAGCAGCACGAGCCGGCGGTGCGCGGCGAACGAGGCCCGCGCGGCGTCCATCGCGGCGGGCGACGTGAAGTGGACGGTCTGCGGGAGCTGCACCGCGCGGTGCGCGGGGAGGTCGGCGAGGACGCGGCGGCGGAGGGCGGCCTGCGAGGGCCAGACGTCGCCGATCGTGCCGCCGCCGGCGAGGAGGACGGTGCCGTCCGGGCCGAGGAAACGCGCCGCGGCGCCCGCGTGGTACGTCCGGCGGTCCATCTCGAGGACCCGGGTGCCGCGGGCCGCGAGCCAACGCCTCGTCGCGACGGCGATGGCGGCGTCGCCGACGTTCGTGATGCCGGAGCCCACGAGGAGCGCGGGGGCGTCGGCCGGCACGAGCGACTCGAGGGCAGCGCGCCGGGTCGCGGCGAGGCGCGGATGCAGGTCGGCGGCGCGGGTGGGGCTCATGCCGCGCCCCGGTCGGGGAAGCGGGCGAGCGCCGCCTCGACGCGCGCGACGAGGGGATCGGCGGACCCGAGGGCCCTCGCGTGGCGGGCGAACTGCCGGAGGCGGATGCCGCTCATGTGGTCGCGGATCGCGACGATGCGGTCGAGGTCGGCGTCGGTGAACTCGCGCGGGAACGCGGGGATCGCCCCGCCGAACGCCAGGCGCGCGAACAACATCACCGTGAGGCACTTGAAGCAGTCGGCGCAGTTGCGGTCCCAGACGCCGGGACGGAAGCAGACGCGCAGGTGCGCGAGGGCCTCGGGCCACCCGCCCACGGCGACCAGCTTCTCGAAGCGGTCCGCCTCGTGGCCGTCCGCGAGGACGGGGAACGCCGGCGTGGAGAGGTGGAGCGGGTCCTCGACGTCGGCGGGCCACCAGGCCTTCGCTTCGGCCGCGGTGAACCCGACCGCGAGCAGCCCGAGGCCGTGGGTCGCGCGGAACAGGCCGGTCAGCGCCGCGAGCGCCGTGTTGTTGCTGTGGGTCCAGTTCTGCTTCGCGGTGCGCAGGTTCGTCGTGACGCGGACGAGCGGCACGCCGAGGCTGTCCGTCAGGTGCTGCGCGCGCGCGAAGGCCCGGCCGAAGGCCTCGTGCTCGTCCACGGGGACGTCGGCGCCCGCGACCATCATCGCGGTCGCGACGGGCACCACGTCGGGCCCGCGGCCGGGGCCGGCGTAGCGCAGGAGCGAGTACGCCGAGTCGAGCCCGCCGGAGAACGGCAGGATCGCGGGGCCCCGCGCCGCGACCGCGGGCGTCGCGCGGTCGGCGCGCAGCGTGGGGACGCGGTACTTGTCGGGCCGGCGGCGGTGCCACACCTCCGCGAGGGTGGTCGCCGACGGCAACCGCTCGGCGGTGACCTCGCCGTGGACGTGCAGCACGTGCGCGCGCCGCATCGCCCCGAAGAGGGCGACCAGCACGGCGGCGTCCCCCACCGCCGCCGGCGACGGCGACGTCCCCGCCGGCAGGCGGATCCACAGCCGCTGCCGGCGCGCGCGCCACACCTTCGGCCCCTCGAGGAAGTCGCGGAGCCGGCGCGGCCACTCGACCGTCATCGCCACCTCGTCCACCGGCGTGCCGGTGACGGGGTCCTCCGTCGTCCTCACCGGCTCCGGCCAGACGTGGGCGACGCGGGGCATGCGGGGCGGCGCGCTCCTCCGTCGGGGTGACGGTGCCCGCTTCTACCAGAAACAGCCGCCGCGCCGCGCGCTTCGATCGGTCGGCGTCCCCTGCGAGCGCCTCCGCGTCACTTCGGGGGCAGCGGGTAGGTGGGCCAGGGACGGTCGGGCGCCTCCGCCTTGCGCTGCTTCGCGGACGTGAAGATCCAGAGCATGACGATCAGGACGACGGTCACCGCGATGACCCCGAGGACGACGCTCCATCGTTTCGACGCCTCCGCGGACGCGAAACACGTCGCGCACCGAAGCTCGTTCGCGCCCCCCTTCCCGTGCCAGACGTAGATTCGCTGGAGGTGCTGCGCGCAGCTGAACGTTCCGCACCCTTGGCACCGCGTGGTCGCCGGCGCCGCGCACGCGTGACAGGGCGTGGCCGTCGCGGCGGCACGCATCGGGTGCCCGCACTCCGGGCACGAGGTCGCGGCCGGCGAGAGCGGGCGGGCGCACGCGGGACACGGGACGAGCCCCGATGCGCTCGGCCCGGGGGCGAGCGTCACGGGCGGCCGCTCCACGGACGCGGACGCGAAGCCGCGTGGAGGGGGTCGCGGTCGTGTTCGATCGGATTCGCCATGCGTGGATCGTACCTCCGCGGACGTTCTACCACGTCGCGCACCGGGCCTTGCGTCCCGGGGCTCGCCCTCCGGGCCCCGCGTCGTTCAGCGCGCGAGCGCGAGCAGTCGTTCGCTGAGGTCGGCGACGCGCTCGCCTCGCTCGAAGATCCGGCCGAAGAGCTCGACACTGACCATCGGGAACCGCCGCACGGGATCGGCCTCGATGCGCGGCACCAGCTCGTCGACCGTGGCGCGCGACCAGCCGAAGGCTTCCGGCGCCCAGCCGTCGCGCAGCAGCGCCGACGCCCCGCGGTGGTGCTCGAGGTTCACCGGGAACCCCTTCTTCGGCGCCCACACGATCGACGCCGGCAGGCGCTCGGCCGCCACGCGCTTGTAGAGCCACTTCCCGACCCGACCGCGCAGGCGCCACCGGACGGGCAGGTGCAGCCCGAGGTCCGCGATGCGGTTCGACACGAACGGGACGCGGGCCTCGATCGACGACGCCATGGTGGTGCGGTCGTGGCGCATCAGGATCGGCGTCAGGTAGCGCCGCATCGCGTCCACCGCGTTCGCCGCGACGGCGCGCTCGGCGAGCGACCCGACCGGCGCGAACCGCGCCATCAGCCGCCGCGCCCGGCTGTCGTCGTCGGCGGTGAGGATCGGCTCGAGGCGGGCGTGCGTCTCGCGCTCGTTGCGCACGGCCTGGTAGCGGAACGGGACGCGGTCGAGCTCGCGGCGGCGCGTCCGGCCGGCGTGCGTGAGGCGCGACCACGGCCGCGTCGCGTGGGCCCACTGCCGGTGCGTGCGGTAGAAGAAGTCGTACCCGCCGAAGATCTCGTCGGCGCCCTCGCCGGTGAGCGCCACCGCGATCCCGTCGGCGCGCGCCGCGCGCGCGAGCAGCAGCGCCGCCACGTGGCTCTCGTGGAGCGGCGGGAGCTCCTCCCGCTCCACCGACTCGGGCCACGCGCGGAGGAACGCCGCGCGGTCGACGTGCACGGGCCGCAGCGGCAGGTCGAGGTGGCGCGCGACGAGCGTCGCCGCCGCCAGCTCGCTCTCGGGCCCGCCGCTGTCCATCGTGTACGCCACGAGGTCGGGCCGGGCCTCGCGTGCGATCGCGGCGACCAGGTTCGAGTCGACGCCGCCGCTCGTGAACGCCGCGACCGGTACGTCGCTGACGACGTGGGCGTGCACGACCTCCTCGACCGTCCGCCGCAGCCGGGCCTGCGCGTCCGCGAGCGGCTCCCGCGCGCCCTCGACGATCCGCCGCGGGTCCACCGCCTCGACCACGTCGGTGTGGAGCGCGCGCGTCACGCCGTCGGCCGCGACGCGCCACGCGCCGCCCGCGGGGACGTCGTCGACCCCGAGGAACGGCGGCGGGCGCGCGGTCCCGACCCACGGCACCGCGCGCCGCGCCAGCTCGTACCGGTCCACCGCGAGCACGACGCCCGGCAGCGCCCGCAGCGCGCGCGCCTCCGACCCGAACGCCACGACCTCGGGCCGCACCCACACGTGGAGCGGCTTCGTCCCGAAGCGGTCGCGCACGAGCCACAACGCGCGGGCGCGGGCGTCCCACCACGCGAACGCGAACATCCCGTCGAAGCGGCGCGCGGCCTCCACCACGCCCCAGCGGGCGACGGCGTGCATCACCACCTCGGCGTCGCCGTGGCTGCGGAAGACCACGCCGTCGCGGCGCAGCGCGTCCCGCAGCTCGCCGTCGTTGTAGACCTCGCCGTTGTAGACGAGCACCCCCGCGCCGTCCGGCGCCACCATGGGCTCCGCCGCGGCCTCCGACCGGTCGCGGATCGCGAGCCGGACGTGGCCGAGGGCCACGGGCCCGTCCGCCCACGCGCCCGAACCGTCGGGGCCGCGGTGCGCGAGCGCCGCCGCCATCCGCGCGGCGACGTCGCGCGCGGCGGGCGCGCCGTCGCGACGGAAGTAGCCCGCGATGCCGCACATGCGCCACGCCTCCGGGACGGCGCGCCACGCTACCCGGGCGCCGACCCCGCCGAAAGCGCGGTCAACGCGCCCTCACCGCGTACGCACCGACCGTGCGCGCGCCGCCCCCGTCGGGCTCGGTCGTGCGCGCCTCGCCGAC
>JAEUHO010000017.1 GCA_016795345.1 Planctomycetia bacterium
CTCGTACGCGACCAGGGCCGCGAGCGCCGCGCGCGCGTCGGGCGCGAGCCCGTGCGCGGCCGCCGCGAGCGCGGCGACGCGGCGGTGGGGGGGCAGGGGCGGCGCGAGGTCGCGCGTGCCCGGATCGAGGAGCACCGGGCCGCGCGGCGTGACGAGCAGGTTCCCGCGGTGGACGTCGGGATCGGCCCAGCCCGCGTCGTGGGCGCGCCGCAGCAACGCGCCGACCTCGACGGCGAGCGCGCGCCGCGCGCGCGACGGCAGGCCCGCCGCGAGCCGGTCGCCGAGGTCCTTGCCGTCGGCGACGGCGGCGAGGACGAGCACGTCGTACCCGCGCTCCGGGCGCACCGCGTACCCGACGACGTCGGGGACGGCGACCCCCGCCGACGCGAGGCCCGCCAGCACGCGGGCCTCCGCGGGGCCCCGGGGCCGGTGGCCCGCGCGCAGGCGCTCGCGCGCGGTCCGCAGGCGGCGCACCTTGAGGAACGCGGCCACCGGGCCCGACGGTCCCGGGAGCGTGACGGCCGCGGTCACGCGCATGGGTCGGTCCTTCACGACCCGCGCGCCGGGCGGGAACGGGCGCCCGGCGGCCACCTCGTCGGCGAGGGCCTCGGCGGCGGCGAGCGCGTCGGCGCACCCGTCGCGGGACCAGCGGAAGGGCAGGGGGGCCGACACGTCGGGCTATGGTAGGCGGTCCCTGCCTCGCGGGCTCCTCCCCGCCGGCCCGGAGGGTCCCGCCCCGATGCTGCGCGTGCAGCGCCTCATCCTGTCCGAGCTGGTCGTGACCCTGGTGCTGACGGTCTTCGTCGTCACCACGGTGCTGTTCACGGCGCTGGCCCTCGGGACCATGAACCGGATGGACGGCCTCGACTTCGGGCTGATCCTCAAGCTCCTGCCCCCCCTGATCCCGATGGCGCTGACCTTCAGCCTGCCGTTCGGGTACCTCCTGGCCGTCGCCCTCGTCTACGGCCGGCTCGTGAGCGACCGCGAGCTGGTCGCCATGCGGATCGCGGGCATCCACCCGCGGGTCGCCGCGATGCCCGCGCTGGCCCTCGGCGCGGTGTTGTCCCTCGCGGGCATCCTGCTGACGGGTTGGGTGCTGCCGGAGGGGGCCCTCGCCACGCTGGTCCGCAGCAGCGACATGGTCGAGCAGTTCTTCGGCCAGCTCGCGTCCCACAACCGGTCCATCTCGACGTCGAGGATGCGGCTCTCCTTCGAGGGCTACGAGCCCGGCCGCGGCGGCGGCACCGGCGTCTTCCGCGACTTCGAGCTCGACATGCGCCTCGGCGAGGGACGGCCGCTCAAGCTGATGGGCCAGGAGCTGCGCCTCTCGCAGGGGCCCGACGGCGAGCTCGTCATCAGCACGCCGCGCGCCTACGCGCTGTCGAGCGAGCCGGGCCGCGGCTCGCCGCTCGAGAGCGTCGGGCCGCGCACCCTGAGCATCGGGTACGTCGAGGGCGTCGGGGCCGCCACCGACTTCAACGCGCTGCTCGGCGCGGTGCGCGTCGAGGTGAAGGCCCAGGGCCTGCCGCTCCCCGACCTCCTCTACCTGATGGCGCGCGGCGACACGCCGAAGGTCCCGCTGCGGCGCTCCTCGACGGAGATGCACGGGCGGCTCGCCACCGCGCTGCTGCCGTTCCTCTTCGCGCTCGTCTCCGTCGGGATCGCGTTCCAGCTCTCGCCCCGCGCGCGGCGCCTCACGGGCTTCCTGCTGTCGTTCCTGCCGATCCTGCTGGTCCACCTCCCCCTGACGGTCGCCGGGCGCTCGTTGTCCGACGCCGGCCGCGTCCCGGCGGCCCTCGGGATGTGGGCGCCGGACGCGGTGCTCCTCGTCGCGGGCGTCGTCCTCCTCCTGCGGGCGTACCGCCGATGATCCTGCGCCGCCACGACCGCTACTACGCCCGGCAGTACCTCACCTCGCTCCTCGCGTCGCTGACGTTCCTCTCGGTGCTGGTGATCGTCTTCGACATGGCGGACCGGATCGACGACCTGCCCAAGGCGGCCCGCCAGATCGAGGCGGCCGGGCGCACCCGCGTCGGCGTGCTCGTCGAGTACTACGCCACGCTCCTGCCGTTCCTCTGGATGAAGCTGATCCCGTTCTCGGCGCTGATCGCCGCGGGCCTCGTCTTCACCTGGCTCGCGCGCGCGAACGAGCTGTCGCCCGTGGTGACGGCCGGCGTGCCCTCGGTGCGGCTGCTGGCCCCGATCCTCGGCATCGGCGTCCTGCTCGTCGCCGGCATGACCGTCGCGCGCGAGACCGTGGTGCCGGACCTCTCGCGCCGCCACGACGACCTGCACCGGATGTTCAAGCGGAGCGGGCGCGGCGACCGGCTCACGGACGTGAAGCACCTGTTCGACCGCGACGGGGGCCGCGTGTCGATGTCGGCCTACCTGCCGGCGCCGCGGCGCATGGAGGCCGCGTGGGTGACCTTCCGCCGGCAGCCGACGCCGGCGGGGCCCCGCGACGTCGTCCACTACTACCCGGTGCTCGACTGGGAGCCGGCGACGTCCACCTGGGTGGCGGCGAAGGGCGGCACCCGGTGCGTGCTCGACGCCCGCGAGAGCGGCGCCGACGCCACCGCGATCGCCGTGGGCGCGAAGGCGCCGGTCGCGATGCGCCCGTCGCTCCTCGAGCTGACCCTGCGGCAGGGCACCGCCCTCGGCTTCTCGTCGGACGAGATCGCGACGCTGGCCGACGGCTACCCGGACAACCCGCGGTTCCGCCTGCTGCTGCACCAGCAGTGGGCGGCGCCGGTGGGCACGCTGGTCCTCCTGCTGCTCGGCCTGCCCATGGTCTACCGGCTCGGCCGGTCGAACGTCTTCCGGGCGTTCGGCACGACCTGCGGGCTCGCCGCGGGCTACTTCTTCGCCGACGCGGTGCTCACCGACATGGGCGCCCGCGGGGCGCTCAACCCCGTGGTCGCGGCGTGGTCGGCGCACGTGCTCTTCGGCGCGCTCGGGCTCGTGTTGATGTCCACCGTCGAGACGTGACGGACGGGGCGAACCGCCGCGACGAACCGCCGCGACGAACCGCCGCGACGAACGGACGCGACGAACGGACGCGGCGGCGGGGCCGCGCCCGCCGTGGGGGCCCGGCGCCGATCCCCGCAGCGCCGATCACGCGCCCGGCGTGACCGACGTGAGCCGAACCGGCCCGCCGCGGCGCGAGGATCGCCGGCCGCCGCGGGGAGGCGGACGGGAGCGCCGGCTGCGAGCCGCGCCTACGGCGGCGCGTCCACCGCGTGGTCGCGCGCCCAGGTCACCGAGGCCTTCGCCCACGCGGGGAACGTCCCGGTCGAGACGCGGTCGAGGAGCCCCTTCGCGCGCGGGCCGAGCAGCGCGAGGACCCGCGAGAACCCGTTGTCGGGCGGCGGGTCGGCGCCGAAGCGCTCGGGGATGGGGATCGCGCTGAACGGCAGCGGGAGGCGCCCCGTGGCGAGCACGAGGCCGAGGTCGTTCCCCCAGACGACGGGGTCGGCGTCCTTCGGCGCGGGGCCGACGGGCAGGCGCACGACGGTGCCGTCGAAGCCCGGCACCGGGCCCGTCGCGACGATCTCGCCGTCGAGCACCACCGCGGCGGTGAGCCCTGCGTTGCGGGTGCAGAATCGCCGGACGGACTCGCGCCGCTCCGGGCGCACCGCGATCCCGAGGCGGACGCCGTCGTCGCCGAGGGCCGCGGCCGCCTTCGCGACGATGCGCTCGTCGAGCACGTCGTCGTCGGTCGCCGGCTCCTCGAGGAGGAGGTACGACTCGGGGTCGCCCGCGGGACGGTCCGCCCGCGGCGCGATGCGCCAGCGGCGCGTGGCGGGCACGTACGGCCCGTCGGCCTTGCGCGCCGCCGTGAAGCGGGCGAGCTCGTCCGCGCGGCGCTCGGCCCAGGGCATCGGGTCGTCGTAGACGGTGCCGCGCAGCGCGAGCGGCGACCGCGGCGCCGCCGGGTCCGGCGCCACGACGTGCACGCCGAGCGCGCCGCGCCGCACGAGCGCCGCCTGCATCCGCTCGACGTCGCGGCGGGGGTGCGGGCGCAGGCCCACGACGTCCACCTCGTACCGGCCCGAGCTCTCGATCGACACCGGAGCGAAGCCGAACGCCGCGATCCGGCGGTCGAGCACGGGGAAGTTCAGGCTGTTCGCGTCGCCCTGGACGGGCATGGGCAGCCCGAGGCGCTTGGCCCCGAGCACGTCGTAGATGACGGTGAACGGCGCGGCGTCGGGCTCGGGGGGCTTCCGGCCCAGCTCGCGCTCGAGGGCGGCGAGCACGCCCGCCTCGTCCTGCGACGCGAGCTCGACGAGGGCGCCGATGGCGGTGGTGACCTTCTGTGGGTCGGCGTCCCAGAGGACCGTCGCCCATTCCCCCGACGTCCGCTGCTGGAAACGGCGGGGCGGGTCGCCGCAGGCGGCGAGCGAGAGGAGGAGGACCGTCGCGAGAACCGATCGGGAGGCCATCGCCCGGTAGGATACGCCCCCGTGCCCCGACTCGAACGTCAGTACCGGGATCTGTCCCTGCCCGTGGACGCGTTCACGTTCACCGTGAACCTCCCGGAGGTGGGGACCCGGCTCGACCTGCTCCTCCGGGCCCACTTCCCGTGGCGCAGCCGCGAGCACTTCCAGAAGATGATCGACCGGGGCGAGGTGACCGTGAACGGGGCGGTCCGGAAGGCCTCCCTGCGCCTCGAGAAGGGCGACGAGGTCCGGGTCCGGATCCCGGTGGCACCGGACGCGCCCGCCAAGGAGTCCGGGGAGGGGCTGGTGGTCCTGTTCGAGGACGACGCCCTGGTCGCGATCGACAAGGCCGCCGGGGTGGTGGCCCACCCGGTCGGCAAGATCCGCCACGGCACCCTGATCAACCGGCTCCACGCCCGGTACCGCCGCACCGGCCCGGACGCCGACGGCCCGGACGTCGTCCCCCGGCTCGCGCACCGGCTCGACCGCGACACGAGCGGCGTCCTCCTCGTCGTGAAGGACCGCAAGCTCGACGCCGTCGTCACGAACGCCTTCTACCGACGGCAGGTCCAGAAGACGTACTTCGCCATCGTCGAGGGCGTGCCCGCCGCGGCCGACGGCTTCGTCGACGCGCCGCTGGGCCCGTCGGACGACGGCGAGACGAAGATGGAGATGGCGGTGCGGCCGGACGGGTATCCTTCGCGCACGCGCTGGCGGGTCGTGGAGGCGTTCCGCCGCCACGCGTTGCTCGAGGTCGAGCCGCTCACCGGACGCACCCACCAGATCCGCGTCCACCTGGCGCACCTCGGCTTCCCCATCGTCTGCGACCACCTCTACGGCGACCCTCGCCCGCTCCGCCGGAGCGACCTCGCCCCGCACCTGTCGGACGCGGACGACGCCGTCGTGCTGCAGCGGCTCGCGCTGCACGCCCACCGGCTCGAGCTCGCGCACCCGGTGACGAAGGCCGGGCTCCGCATCGAGAGCCCGCTCCCGCCCGATCTCGCGACCGCGCTCGAGGCGCTGCGCGCCCTGTCGGCGGCCGGTGGCGCCGCGGCCGCGGCCGGGCCTCGCGTCCCCCGCGCCGGGGTCAGGGTCCCGTGAGCGCGCCGCTGCCCCTCCGCTTCACCGCCGCGGCCCGCGCGCGCCTGCGCGCCGCCGCCGAGCGGCGCGAGGGCGGGTTCGTGCTCGAGGGTCGCAAGCTGGTGCTCGACGCGCTGGCGCGGCCCGGGGTGGTCGCGCTCGAGCTCTGGCTCGCCGACGACCTGCCGTCCGACGTCTCCGACGAGCTCGACGCGGCGGCCCGCGCGCGCGGCGTGCGCGTGGGCCGCGCGCCGGCCCGCGACCTCGAGCGCACCAGCGACGTCGTGACGCCCCAGGGCGTGCTCGCCCTCGCGGCCGACCCGGGCCGGCCCGTCGCCGAGGTGCTGGCGGCGCCG
>JAEUHO010000022.1 GCA_016795345.1 Planctomycetia bacterium
CACGATGCTCCACATCCACGGCGAGGCCGTCCACCACCCGGCCTCGGGTCCCGTGGCCGCGACGGCCACGACGCGCACCCCCGCGACGCCGAGGCCGTCGGGCCCGACGACGCGCCCCTCGATCGTCCGCTCGCGCGGGAGCCGGACCTCCACGACGGTGCCGGGACGCACGCCGTCCACCGTCGCGAGGCCCACGGGGAGCGGGCGCCCCCGCTCGTCCGACGCGTCGCGGACCTCGAGGGTCCCGGTGCGCGCCGCCGGACGCCCCGCGTCGGCCGCGCGCAGGTCGAGGAGCGCGCGCCCGGCCGTCACGAACTCCGACGCATGGACCTCGCCGAACGTGCCGATCACGTTCGCGTGCGCGACCGGACGGCCGTCGGGGTCGAGCACGCCGACGAGGACGAACCCGGGCAGCGGGGCCGGCTGGAGGCGCAGCGTGACCGGGGTCTCCTCGGCGACGCTGCGCCGCGTCGGCGCGTAGAGGTCCTCCGCGCGCAGCGACGCCGAGAGCTCGACCTCGCTCGCGGCGACGTCGTCGAACCCGAAGCGACCGTCCGCGTCGGTCCACGCGGCCCGGCCGTCCCCCTGCCCGTCCGCCGCGCCGACGAAGACCGTCACCTCCGCGCCGATGGCGGGCGACCCGTCCGGTCGGACGACCCGACCGGCCCACGGCACGACCGGGTCGAGGTCGATCGTCGCGACGAGCCCGCCCGGGCCGCCCGCGACGGTCCGGTGCGCGCCGCCCGTCCGGGACGGCGCCCGTCCCGCGCGCCGCACGTGGAGGAGCACCTCGCCGGCGCCGAACGGGCCGAGCCGCGCGTGTCCCGCGTCGTCGGTGACGGCCGAGGGCCCGGGCGGACCGCCCACGAAGTGCTCCGTGCCCGAGAGCTCGTCGTCCGGCTCGGACTCCGGCGTCGGGAGCACGACGAAGCTCGCGACCTCCGCGCCGGCCACCGGGCGCCCGTTCGCCCGCTCGCGCACGACGACGTCCACGAACCGGGGCGCGGGGAGCGTCAGCGTCACGGTCGGGCGCGTCCCGACCCGAGGACGGACCCGCCGCGGCAACCCCTCGAGCTCCGCCGCGTCGCGGGCCCCGAGCTCGTACGTCACGCCGGGGACGAGGCCCGACAGCCGGAACGTCCCGTCCGCCCCCGTCACCGCCGGCGGCCCGCCGGCGGCGAGCCCGAAGGGCAGCGGCGTCTCCGTGCCGCGCGATCCGGCGGCCGTCGACGGCGTCGCGCGCACGACGACACCGACCGCCGGCCGCCCGGTGGCGTCGAGCACCCACCCGCCGACCTCGGCCGCGGGCACGACGACGACGTCCACGACCGCAACGCCGCCCGCCGGCACGTCCACCGTCGCGCGGAGGCGCGCCTCCGGGGACCGCTCGACCAGCACCTCGCCCACGAACCCGTCGGCGGAGGCGGCCACGACGTACCGCCCCGCGGGGATCTCCGCGTCGTCGAAGCCGCCGTCCGCGTCGGTCGCGATCGCGAACGCCCCGAGGAATCGCCCGAACTCCTCGTCGAGCGCGAGCCGGACCGTCGCGCCCGCGGGCACGACGCCGCCGTCGGCGCGTCGGACCCGCCCGCGCACGCGGCCGAGCCGTTCGAGCCGGACCTCGCCGAGGTCGGGGCCATCCGTCGACGGCACGTCGACGGCGGCGCGACCGGGCGCGCCGACGACAACCTGCCTCGCCGTGCTCGTGTCCAGGAGCAGCCGGTACCGCCCGTCGCCGTCGGTCCGCGTGGCGTGGCGCACCTCCCCCCCGAACGACACCACGCTCGCCCCGCGCACCGGCGCGCCGTCCTCCGCCGCGACGACCCGACCGGTCGCCCACCGCGCCCCCGCCTCGACGGCGAGGTCCACGGGCTCGGTCGCGGGCACGACGACGTCCCGCGTCGCCGAGCGGCGTCCGTCGTCCGCGACGGCCTGCACCCGCCACGGCCCCCGCTCGAGGCCGTCCACCCGGAACGCGCC
>JAEUHO010000030.1 GCA_016795345.1 Planctomycetia bacterium
GACGCGCCCCGGCGCGCCATGGTGTCCGTGGTCGCGCCGGGCGAGACGCCGGAGGACACGCTCGACGCGCACCTGCGCCGGGTGGCCGTGCGCGACGCGGCGTGGACGTGGACCGGCGTGCTCGACACGCGGACCGCGACGTGGAGCGAGGATCGCTGGTACGACCGCGTCGCGGACCCCGACGAGCACCGTCCGCTCGCCACCCCGCCGGACCCCGTCGCGGCGGCGGTCGTGCACGCGACGCGCGACGAGGTACGGCGCGTCCTCGAGAGCCGCGCGCGCCGCGGCGTGTCGGGCAGCTGAGGGCGACGCGGCAACCTCCGCGGCGGCCCCGCGAGCCGACGGCCGGCCGGGCCGGGCCCCGCGGACGGGCGACGGCGGTGTTCACGGGGCCCTCGGGTCCCGCGGGCGCCACGCGGGCGCTCGGCGCCGCGCCCGCCCCAGTTCCTTGAGAACGTCGGCCGGCGGGCCTCGCGTCCCGGAAAATGCGCGGCGCGGCGCGGGCCCGAGGGCCTTCCGTCGCGTCGGCCGGGCTGCGAGGATGCGCCCCCTCGTGACGCGAGGCCCGGGTCGCGCCGCCGCGCCCCGCGCCCGCCCGGAGACGACGCATGAGCGGCCCCGCGATCCCGCGCGCTGACGACGTGTTCCACTGCCCGGACTGCGGGCAGAAGCACCGCGGCGACCTCTCGGCCCCGCGCGCCGGCGCGCAGATCCGCGCGAAGTGCGCGGCGTGCGGCGTCGTGCTGTGGATCCGGTGGAAGCGCGGACGCGCGTCGGTCCGCGTGGCCGAGCTCGGCACGCTCCCGTCGTGGACGGTGACGACGTCGCAGCTGCGCGTCCCGGCGAACCTCTCGCGCACGGCGGCGCTGGTGGGCGCGATCTCGATGCCGATGCCGACGGGCGTCGTCTACGACACCCCCGCGGACGACGACGACGCCTCCGTCGACGCGCCCTCGCGGCGCGAGGTCGCCCCCGCGCCGGGCGCGCCGGAGTTCGCCGAGGGCGCGGTCATCGGGCGCTACCGCGTGATGGACCCGATCGGCCGCGGCGGCACGGGGTCGGTCTACCGGGCCTTCGACGCGACCACGAACCGCTACGTCGCGCTCAAGATCCTCGGCGCCGAGCAGCCCGACGTGATGCGCAACCGCTTCCTGCGCGAGATCGAGGTGCAGGCCAACCTGCGGCACCCGAACCTCATGCCGGTGTTCGACCGCGGCGAGCACCGCGGCCGGCCCTTCTTCACGATGGAGATGCTGTACCGGCCGTTCAGCCTCACCGAGATCGTGCGGATGGGGCGCGACGGCTCGCTCGCGCGGTACGCGACGCTGAAGCACCTCGCGTCGCCCGAGGCCGTCGTCCGCGAGGTCTTCCTGCCGGTGTGCGAGGCGATGCAGGTGGCGAGCGTCGAGAACGGCGTCGTCCACCGCGACCTCAAGCCCGACAACGTCCTCGTGGACTCGCGCACGCTGCGCCCGTACGTGATCGACTTCGGCATCTGCCACGTCCTCGAGCGCCGCGAGCGCGTCGGCGGCGTCGTGCTGAAGCCGACGGCCGACGACGCGGGCATCGTGGGCACGCCGCGGTACCTCGCGCCCGAGCAGTCGCGCGGGTCGGTCCACGAGCGGACCGACATCTGGGGCCTCGGCGCGATCCTCCGGTTCTGCCTGACCGGGGAGCCGCCGATCGCGGGCGCCCAGGCGATCACGCGCGCGGAGCTCAAGCGCCGCGTCCGCGCGCTCACCGAGGCCGAGGAGGTCGCGCGCCGCGAGGGCGACGAGCGCAAGGTCGTCCTGTGCGCGGAGAAGCTCGCGCGCCTCGAGGACACCGGGCTCCGGACCTACGACGACGTCTTCGAGGACGCGCGCGAGGGCGTCTACACGCCGCTGCCGCCCGAGGCGCCCGCCGCCGCCGTCGCGATCCTGCGCAAGGCCATGGCCCTGCGCCCGGCCGACCGCTACGAGAACCCGCGCGCGCTCGCGGCCGACGTCGAGGCGTGGCTCTCGGGCGCGCCCACGCAGGCGGAGGCCCTGCTCGCGACGCGCGCGGTGAAGGTGGCGCACGGCGTACGTTCGGTGATGCGCCGCGAGGTGGCGATCGGCGCGGCGGCGGTCGTCGTCGTGGTGGGCGCGTTCCTCCTCGGGCGCGGCGCCGCCGGACGCTCCGCCGAGACCGAGCGGGCCGCGACCGCGCGGACGGTCCTCGCGGGGCTCGAGGCGCAGGTCGACGCCGCGGCGCGGCTCGACCCGGCGACGCTCGCCCCGGCCGAGGCCGCGCGCACGTTCGACGCGCTGCGCCGCGACGTGGCGCTGGCCGAGCCGGTCTGCGTCGACGACGACGCGGCCGCGCGCTGGCGCGCCGTGTCGGCCCGCGTCGCGCCGACGGAGGTCGTGTTCGACGAGCCCGTGGCCCTCCCCGACGTCGTCGTCGAGGACCTGGTCCGCGGCGGCGGACGGGCCTCGCGTCCCGGGAAGGGGATGCGCCTCGAGCCGGGCTCGTGGGCGCTGACCGTCGGGCGCGTGCGGATCCCGCTCGTGGTGCCGCTCGCGCTGCGGACGCGCAGCGCCGTCGAGGGCCGCGCGGCCGCGCCGGCGCTGCTGCTGCGCGTGCCGGTCGACCCGGCGACGGTCCCCGACGACCGCGTGCTCGTCGTGCCGGGGACGGCGCCCGTCGCGTACCGCGGCGCGCCGTGGTCGTCGCCGGCGGCGACGGCGGCAGTCGCGCCGTTCCTCCTCGACCGGACCGAGGTCACGAACGCCGACTGGATGGCGTTCCTCGAGGCGCTCCCCGACGACGTCGAGCGCTCGAAGCGGGCGGGCGCGCTGGAGTTCGTCCGCGACCTCTCGCGCCCGGGTCACTTCGCGGTGCCGCGCGGCGTGGGCGCCGACGCGCAGCGGCCGTCGATGCCGGTCCGCGGCGTCTCGCCGTCCGACGCGCTCGCGTACTGCGCGTGGCGCGCGGCGGTCGAGGGCGTCCTCGTGCGCCTGCCCACCGAGGCGGAGTGGGCGGTGGCCGCGGGCGCGGGCCTCGGTCTCGACGTGCCCGCGGGCGCGGACGCCGCGGTCTCCGACGGCGTCGTGCGCCCGGTCGCGCCCGTCGCCGAGGTCGGCGACGTCGGCCCGTTCGGCGTCCGTGGGCTGTACGGCAACGCGCGCGAGCTGGTCGTGCGCCTCGGCACCGCGGACGCGAACGTGACGTTCCTCTCGAAGGGCGCCGGCGCGGGCGACCCGCCGTCCGAGG
>JAEUHO010000036.1 GCA_016795345.1 Planctomycetia bacterium
CCGGTGGGGGCCGATGGATGCGACCCGGGCGCGGCGCGGAGGCGACCATGCCGACCGGTCCGCGGAGCGGATGAAGGCCCGAGCTGGCGCAGGGCCTGAAAGGGAGGCCGTGTTCCTGCACCACGCCGAGGAGCCTCCGCGCCGTGGCGCATGCGTTCGTGCCCGCCGGTGGCCTGCGATACGCCCGGGTCGCAGCCGCGGCCCCGGCTCGTCCCCTCATGCATGGGCCGGGCTAGTCAGGCCGCCGAGACGTCGAGCTCGACGCTGCCGCAGGCGAGCACGAGCACGTCGCCGTGCTCCCCGAGCCGGATCTCGTGGGGCGTCGTGCGCACGTCGTGGAGGAGCACGCGGTCCACGCGGAACCCGTCCACGAGGGTCCCGTTGCGCGACAGGTTCTCCACCTCGACGACGTCGGGCGACAGGTACGTGAGGCGCACGTGCCGCCGGCTCGTGGCCCGGAACGGCAACGAGGCCCGGATCCGGGCCCGCTCGGCGTCGTCGCACAGGTAGCGCGGCGTCTTCTTGAGGGAGAGGTCGCAGGCACGGCTGCGTCCGATGACGACCGACTCGCCGAGGCAGAGCTTGAGGCTCTCGCCGGCCGTGAGCCCGTCGCGCCCCGCGAGGCGGAGGTAGTGGCGGTCGTCGTATCGCGGTCCGTCGTTCAGCTGGATCATGGGCCGTGGGAGCCAAACCGTCGCGCACACCCCGCCGCCGCGCTGCAAGCGCGGGGCCGGAACGCACCCCCCCATGGACGCCGGTCCGCAAGGCGTTGTTCCCGCGGAGGTTGCGGCCGCCGGCGCCCGACGCGAGGCCCGGAGGCCCCCGGGCCTCGCGGTCCCCGGCGTGCGACCGCGCTCGCCAGCGCCTCGCCGCGACGGGCCCGTCGCGAGCCCGACGAGACCGAAACGAGGCGGACCGGCCCGGCCGAGGAGCCCGGACGCGGGTTCCTCCCCCGTCGAGCGGCGGACCGGCGAGCAGGCCCGCCGCAGCGAGAGGATCGCCGGGCACGGCCGGGACGCTCCCGGGCGGGACGCTCAGCGCGCGCCGGTCGGCGACGACGGCCGGTTCGCGGCGAGCCACGCCTCGTCCACGCGGCCCCGCACCTTGAGGTCGTCGATGACGCCCGTGGTCAGCAACATCACCTGGAGGCGGCCCGACGGTCGCGCGGCGCGCATCGCGTCGCTGCGGTCCGCGGCGCGGAGCTCGTCGTCGACGTAGAGCTCGGCGCCCCGCTCGGGGTGCCAGGTCAGCCGGACGCGGTAGGGCCGCTCCTGCGTGCGGAACGCGAAGGCCCGCCCCGCGAGCTCCTTCTTGACGGCCGGGCTGTTGATGTTCGGCGGCACGAAGTGGCGGCCCTGGTGGAGGTCGTCCCAGGCCCAGCGCGCGGGGTCCACCAGCTCGGTGGCCGCGCGGAAGTTGATGCCGCGGCCGTGGCCGTAGACGTCGAACTTCGGCGGGGCGGCCTCGTCGGGGAGCCGCGGCACGTCGGGCGGGAACGGGTACCGCTGCGGGTCGTCCGAGAGGATCGCGACCTGCACGCCGTCGAGGTCGACGGCCAGGGCGAACGGGCCCTCGGCGAAGTACCGGAACTCGAGGCTCCTCGGCGCGGACGGGAGGAACGGCGAGGCGAGGACGAGGGGCCGGTCGGCGACCGTCTCGCGGCCGGCGCCGGGCAGCAGGCGGAGGGCGCGGTTCGGGGTCCCGTCGGGGGTGACGACGCGGTCCGGGTCGGTGGGCGCCACCTCGACGCGGGCCCAGCCGGCGACGAACGACGCCTTGAGCGGGGTGTCGTCCTCGAACTTGAACCAGGCCTCGAAGTCGAGGGCGTCGGCCGCGCCGCCGATGCGCTTCACGACCGCGGACGGCCAGAAGAGCTGCAGCGTCTCGACCTTGAACTCCTGCTCGATGATCCGCAGCTGCTCGCGGACGTACGCCTCGGCCTTCGCGGCCTCCTTCGTGCGGGTCAGGAGGTTCCCGCCGTCCACGGTCGGGTCCACGAGCGGGCGGAACTGGTAGGCCGCGGCGGCGTACTCGCCGGCCGCCATCGCCTTGCGGCCGGTCGCGATGCGGGCCGCGGCCTCGCGCTCGAGCTCGTCGGCCGCCGCGACGCGGCGGTCGCGGTCGGCCTCGGCCCACGCCGCGAGCGGCGAGGTGCCCTCGAGCCCGGCCCGGCGGAAGTGGGCGAGCACGTCGTCGAGGGCCGCGATCGGGCCGTAGAGGTCGTCCTTCGCGGGCGCGAACCGCCGCAGCGCGAGGACGCCGCGGAGCCACGCGGCGTCGGTGCCGGCGCCGTCCAGGCCCGCGAGCACGAGGAGGTCGTCGTCGGCGATGGACGTCACGGGCCGGCCCTTGACCGGGCTCTGCGTGCCGCCGCCGCGGTGCGTCTGGTAGTCGAAGGTCCGCGCGCGCGCGTCCACCGCGAGGATCTCGACGCGGGGCTCGGGCTCGGCCGCGTCCACGAAGCGCAGCGAGGGCAGCCAACGGCTCTCGTCACGGCCCCGCCGCGCGGTGAGCCCGCCCACGGCGCCGGTCTCGACCGCGCGGAGCGCGCCGGGGACGCGGGCCAGCTCGGCGACGCCGGCGGCGACCGGGCGGAGCCGCGCGTCGGCGGCGGCCTCGGCGAGCCGGGCCTCGGCCGTCGCGAGGTCGCCGCGCTGCAGCGCCGCCACCACGTCCGCGGCGAGCACCCCGAGCCCGCGCCGCGCGGCGTTGCGGGCCTCCTGCGTCGCGTTCGTGATCTCGTCGCGGAGCTGCCGCGCGTCGAGGGCGAGCTGCGGGTACGCGGCGCCGTGGGCCGTCTCCTTGCCGGCGGCCTCGACGAACTGGCCGAGCACCGCGAGCGCGCCGTCGACGTCGCCGGCCTTCCACCGCTCGTACGCCTGGTCGCGGACCGCGACGGCGAGCGCGCCGACGCGGTCGTCGAGCGCGCGCCGCCGGGTCTCGAACGGGTCGGCGGCGAGCTTCGCCAGCTGGGCCGCGCCGACGACGTACGGGTCGCCGACGGTGAGGGCCTCCGAGAGCTCGACGGCGGTCGAGACCGCCACGTCGCGCGCGCGCTCGACGAGCCGGATCGTCTCGGCGAAGCGGAGGGCCTCGACGCCCTGCGCGACGACCTCGTCGGAGGCCTCCGCCTCCATCTCGTCGACCTTCGCGCGGATCCGCTGCGCGGCCGTCAGCGCCCGCTCCGCGCGCTCGGACGCGAGGGCCTGCGCGCCCGACCGCGCGAACGTGGCGACGACCGTCGTCGCCCAGTCCTCGGTGCGCGCGGCCAGGTCGGCCACGTCGCGCGGCGTGCTCGGGAACCGGCGCCGGGCCTCCTGGCCGAGGGCCGCGTCGCTCGCGGCGACGATGCGCCCGAGGCGCTCGCCGGACACGGCCTTCGCCACGCCCTTCGCCTTCTCGTGGAACGCCCGCAGCGCGGCCTGCGCGGCGGCGTGCTGGCCGTCGGCCTCGAGCCCGGCGACCGTCCCGTCGAGGAGGCGCCGCAGCGCGACGCAGCGCTCCTGCTCCTCGCGCAGCCGCGCGACCTCGAAGCCGAGCTCCCGCGCCTGCGGCGCGCCCACGCGCTGCGCCCGGGCGAGCAGGCCCTCCTTGCGCGCGAGCTCGCGCTCGACGTCGTCGAGGGTCGAGAGCGGGTCGTCCTGCTGACGCTCGAGCGCGTACACCTTCTCGAAGTCGGCCACCTCGCGCTGCTCCTGCCGCCAGTCGCCCACGACCTTCCAGCCGCCCGCGACGAGGAGGCCCGCGGCGACGCCGCTCGCGACGAGGAGCGTCGTCTTGCGCACCTGCTTGCGGAGCAGGAACGCCTCCCAGTTGCCGGCGAAGCCCGGCGGGAGGATCGACGCGCCCTGGGTGAGCCGGTCGATGTCGGCGACGACCTGGGCCGGCGTGCGGTACCGCAGCGCGGCGTCGCGCAGCATCATCCGCTCGACGAGGTACCCGGTCTCGGCCGAGACCTCGGGGCGCAGGGTGCGCACGGGCACCGGCACCTCGTAGAGCACCTTCGTGAGGATCTCGGCGAGCGTGGAGCCGTCGAAGGGCGGCCGCCCGGCGAGCATCGCGTACAACGTCGCGCCGAGGGAGTAGATGTCGCTGCGCGTGTCGGCCTTGCGGGGGTCGAGGGCCTGCTCGGGCGAGATGTACTGCGGCGTGCCGACGGTGGCGCCGTGCTGCGTGAGCCCGAGGTCGATGGGCCCCTTCGCGAGCCCGAGGTCCATGAGCTTCGGCTGGCCCGCGCGCGACATGAGGATGTTGCCGGGCTTCACGTCGCGGTGCACGACGCCCATCCGGCGCGCCCGCTCCAGCGCGTCGGCCAGCCCGCGCGTGATGCGCAGGGCCTCGTCCTCGGGCAGGCGCCCCTCGCGGCGGAGGCGGTCGCGGAGGGTCTCGCCCTCCACCAGCTCCATCACGACGTAGGGGAAGCCGTTGCTCTCGCCGGCGTCGAGCGCGCGGACGATGTTCGGGTGGTCGAGGCTTGCGAGCATGGCCGCCTCGGCCTTCAGGCGCTCCACCTGGGTGCGGTCGCCGGCGAGGTCCGGGCGCAGGATCTTGACCGCCACCTCGCGGTTGAGGCCGAGGTGCAGCGCGCGGTACACCGTGCCCATGGCGCCGCGCCCGAGGACCTCGAGCAGGCGGTACCCGTGGATCTGGCCGGGGCCGCCCTTCTCCGGCTGGATCTTCGCGTAGACGCGCCGCGCCTGGTCCTCGGCGAGGTAGCCGCGCTTGACGAGCAGCACGCTCAGCCGCTCGTCGAGGTGCAGGTCGTCCGCCATCCGGCGCTGCAGCTCGAGCGCCTCCTTCACCTGCGCGTCGGTGACGAAGCCGGCGGCCACGGCCTCCTGCGCGAAGAGGAAGTCCTCGTTGGAGGTCATCGCGGCACCTCCACGTCGAAGACGTCGTCGCCCGCGCGGCCGCGGACCGGGGCCTCGGTCCGCCCGCGGTCGCGTTGGAGGTCGAGGCGCGTGAAGTAGGGGTAGCGCTCGAGCCAGCCCAGGAGGAACCGCAGCTCCTGGTCGGCGGTGCTCGGCGTCCGGCTGCCCGGGCCGCCCGCCGCGGCCTTCGGCAGCGCGTCGAGCCCGTACAACGCGTGCAGCTGGTCGTTCAGGCGGTCCACCGCGACGTCCACGGGGTCGCGCGCGGTGAGGGCGAGCGGGTCCTCGAAGGCGGCCTCGAGCCGCGCGCACAGCCCCGGGTCGGGCCCGGCCTCGGGGTTCGTCGCGAGCGCGGCCTGGAACGGCCGCCCGACCTCGCGCACCGCGTCGCGGAACGTGCGCCCCTCGCGCTTCGGGTCGTCGATCAGCCCGGCCCGCGCGGCCTCGACCAGCGCCTGCGCCGCCAGCGGGCGGGCCGCCGGCGACACGCGGCCCGCCAGCAGCGCGCGCACGAGGCCGAGGGCGCCGTGGAACCGCACGTCCCACTCGACGCGGCCGTGGGGCAGCTTGCCGCGGTCCTTCAGGTAGTCGCGGCACGCCTCGACGCCTTCGTCGGTGCCGTCGGTGCCCGCGACCATCAGGGCCGCCGCGATCACCGACTCCTTGTACACGCGGCCGGCGCCGTCGCGGCCGAGCAGGTCCACCAGTTTCTTGCGCACGGGCGACTGGCGCGGGGCGAACAGGAGGCCCTGCGCGCACGCGAGGGCGATCTCGTCGTCGCCCGCGCGGACGGCCACCTCGTAGATCTCCGCGAACGTCTCCACGCGGTCGGCGACGAGGGCGAGGGCCGCGCGGGCGAAGATCGCCTCCGCGCCGTCGCGGAGGTCGCGCAGCAGCGTGTTGCGCTCGGGGCGGAGCAGGGCGTCGAGGGCGCGGGCGCGCGCCGCGGCATCGGCCGCCAGCGCGCCCGACGGCGACGCCTTGCCCTCCGCGACGGCCCAGCACGCGATCGCGAGCGCCGCCGCCGCGCGCACGCGGCGGTCCTCGCTGCGCAGCGCCTCGCCGAGGGCCTTGTCCTCGTCGCCCGGCAGGAGGCCCGTGGCGACGAGGTCGGCCACGCGGGCGTCGGGGCTCGCGGGGAGGGGCACGGTGCGGCGCTGCGCGGCGCGCGCCCCCCACACGCCCATGCCGCCGATCTTGCCCAGCGCGAGCGAGGCCGCGGCCGAGACGAGGCCGTTCGCGTCGCCGACGGCCTTCAGCAGCGCGGCGTTGCCCTCGAGCAGGTCGGCGGTGGCGGTCTCCGCGCCCGCGCGCGTGCCCTCGCGCGACCCCGGGCCGCGTCGGGCGGTCTCCGGGCCGTAGAACGTGCCGAGGGCGAGCGCGGCGAAGGCCCGCCGCCACGGGTCGCTCCCCTCGCGCTTCAGCACCTCGGTGAGCGCGGGGACCGCGGGCCACAGGAACCGCGACGGCCCGTAGGTGCGCCGCAGGGCGCCGAGGGTGAGGATCGAGTTGCGGACGATGGTCTCGTTGGTGCCGGCCCGCACGCGCAGGACGAGCGGCGACACCGACCACAACCCGAACCGCGCGACGAGCACGTCGCGCCCGACGACCGCCTTGCTGACGTCGCCGAAGGACCGCTCGATGATCTCGTCGATCTGGGCCCGCGCGCGCTCGTCGGGGTCGGCGAAGAAGAGCCGCGGCGGCTCGGGCTGGAGGTCGTCCGCCGCGGCCCCCCGCCCGGCGGGCGCGGCGGCGAGCACGGCGAGGAGCGCGCACGCGCCGCCGACGCGGGGGAGGCGGCGACGGCGGCTCACGGCCCCTTCTTCCCGCCGGGCGCCGGCTTGCCGCCCGGGGCGGGCTTCGGGGCGGGCGCGGGCGCCTCGGACACCGCCGCGCGCCAGCGCGTCTCGAGCGTCCGGAAGTCGAAGCCGTACGCCGCCCTCAGCGCTCCCTCCTCGGGGTCGTCGCGGTGCGCCTTCGTGCCGTCCACGAACGCCTTGAACTTCGCGGGGTCGAGGCGCACGAGGTAGTCCACGACGCTCCACGACTTCGCGAGGTCCACCAGCGACAGCCCGTCGGCCTTCTCGAGGGCGAGCCGCGGCAGCGGGGTGTCCTGCCCCGACAGCACGGCCCCGCGCAGCAGCTCGGGCCAGCGCGTCGTGTCCTGCCACGCCGTCGAGTCGCCGCCGCCGGGGATGCCGGCGCGGCCGATGGTGAACGCGCTGCTCGGCCCCACGCCCGAGATCTCGAGGTGGTACGCGACGCCCTCGGTCAGCCACGGCGTCGAGAACCGGAAATTGTACCGGTAGCGGTTCAGGAGCACGTAGGCCATGGAGTGGGCGACGGTGCTCTTCAGGACCTGCAGCGTGTTCGGGAAGAGGAACGCCCCGATCACGGCGCGGGGGTCGGTCCACCAGAACGACTTCATCTTCGACGACGAGGTCGCCCAGGTCTCGAGCCCCCTTATCTTCTCGACCTCCTGCTCGCGCGCGAACTCGCGCACGAACCGGGCGTAGGTCGGCGCCTTGTGCGGCACCACGACCTCGACGCGCAGGCCGTCGAGCTTGTCCTCGGGGCCCGGCCGGAACAGCCGGTCGAACCCCACGGCGACCTTCTCGGCCGCCTCGAGCACCGCCGCGGCCTCGTCGGGGCCCAGCTCGTGGATCAGGTCCACGTGCGGCCCCCACGACGCCACCATGGGCGCCTCGAGGGCCTTCGTCAGCGCGGCCGCCCGCGCCTTGCCCTCGGCCTCGCCCACGCGCACCCAGACGCCGTCCACCTTCTTCTCGCCGCGCCGCGCGTGGAAGACCTCCTCGGTCACCCACGCGTCGCCGTCCTTCACGAGCCCCTTCTCGAGCGCGTCCTTCTCCTCCGGCGTCACCCAGCGCCCCCCGTGGAGCACCAGGCCCTTCGCCTTCATGGCCGCCTCGTGGGCCGCGGCGTCGGCGGCGGCCTTCTCCTCCGGGGTCATCCAGCGCTTGTCCACGAGGACGTGCCCGAGGGCCTTGCGGGCCCGCACGTAGGCGGGATCGACGGTCAGGACCTTGCGCCACACGTCGAGCAGCTCGGCCTTGAAGCCGCGGGCCTTCGCCCAGTCGTGCACCCCGAGCAGCGCGGGGACGTCCTTGGCGGCGTCGAGGCGGAACGCGAGCTGCTCGCGCAGCGGCGGCGACGAGGTGTCGACGGAGGCGACGTCGGCCTTCGGCACCTCCTTGCGCCCGTCGAACGTCGTCTCGATCACGACGACGTCGCCGTCCTGCGAGACGACCTTGCCCTCGAGCACCTTGCCGGCCTTGGTGCGGACCTCGTGCGCGGACGCGGCGAGGGGACCGACGAACCCCGGGACCGCGAGGCCCGCCGCGACCGCGACCGCGCCCCAGCGCGCGCCGACGCGCCGGCCGCCCGCGCGCGGCGACGTGTCGCCCGCCGGGACCGCGCCCGGTCGGGGCAGGGGGCGGATCGTGGGGCGGGCCGAGGCGTGCACGGGACCGAGTATATCCCTCGTCGGCCCCCGGTCGGCGGCCCCCCGCCCGCCGCGACCGCGGCGGCGACGGGACGCGAGGGCGCGCGACCGGGGTTTGGTAGGGTGGCCCTCCCCATGCCGCTCCCCCTGCTCGCGGTCGCGGTCCTCGGCGTGCTGGCGGCGGGGTACCTCCTCTACGGCCGGTTCGTCGCCCGGCAGTACGCCCTCGACGACGCCCGCGCGACCCCGGCCACCACGCGGGCGGACGGCGTGGACTTCGTGCCCACGGGCCGTTTCTACCTGTTGGGCCAGCACTTCTCGGCCATCGCGGCCGCCGGGCCCATCGTCGGGCCCATCCTCGCGTGCCAGACGTGGGGCTGGCTGCCGTGCGTGCTCTGGATCGGGCTCGGCGTCGTGTTCGTCGGCGCGGTGCACGACCTCACGGCCCTCGTCGCGTCCGTGCGGCACGGCGCGACGTCCATCGCCGACGTCGCGCGCCGCCACCTCGGCCGGCGCGCCTGGCTCGCGCTCACCGCGTTCATCTGGCTCGCCCTCGTGTACGTGATCGTCGCCTTCACCGACGCGACGACCGGCACCTTCCTCGGCAACGTCGAGGAGCTGCCCGACGGCACGTCGTTCCACAAGGGGGGCGGCGTGGCCGCGGCCGCGACGCTCTACCTCACGGTCGCGGTGCTCATGGGGTTCGTGGTCCGGCGGTTCGCGCCGAGGACGTGGGTGCTGTCGGCGGTGTTCGTGCCCCTCGTCCTCGGGTGCGTCTGGCTCGGGACCGTGGGCGACGTCTCCATGGTGCTGCGGTTCGGGCCGACGACGTGGTACGTCGTCATCCTCGTCTACTGCGTCGTCGCGTCCATGGTCCCGGTGTGGGCCCTGCTGCAGCCGCGCGGGTTCCTCGGCGGGTTCGTCCTCTACCTCGCGCTGCTCGCCGGCGTCGTCGGCGTGCTCTTCGGCGGCCACGAGGTGCGCCAGCCCGCCGTGGCCGCGGCGACCGACGGCTTCGGGAAGGACCTGTTCCCGTTCCTGTTCGTCACCATCGCGTGCGGCGCGTGCTCCGGGTTCCACGGCCTCGTCTGCGGCGGCACCACGAGCAAGCAGATCTCCAAGGAGAGCCATTGCCGGCCCGTCGGCTACGGCGCCATGCTCCTCGAGGCGTTCGTCGCGCTCATCGCGCTCTCGACGGTGCTCGTGCTCTCGCCCGCCGAGGTGAAGGGCGCGAAGCCCGGCGCGATCTACACCGAGGGCATCGCCCGCTTCCTCGCCCCCATCGTGGGCGGCGGACAGGCGGCCCACGACTTCGCGCGCGTGTTCGCGGGCATGGCGTTCTCGACGTTCGTCTTCGACACGCTCGACGTCGCGACGCGGCTCGGGCGGTACCTGCTGCAGGAGCTGTTCGGCGCCCCGGGCCGCCGGGGCGCGCTCGTGGCGACCCTCGCGACGGCGGCGGTCCCCCTCGGCATCCTCTTCGCCGGCGGGGGCGCGGCGTTCGCCCGCAACTGGCTGCTGTTCGGCTCCGCCAACCAGCTGCTCGCGGGCCTCACGTTCCTCTCGTGCGCGGTCTGGCTGCGCTCGACGGGCCGCCGCTGCTGGTACGTGCTGGCGCCCGGCGTGTTCGTGCTCGCGATCACGACGTGGTCCGTGGGCCAGCACGCGCACCGCGGCCTCGCGTCGCTCCTCGCGCACGGCCTCGACCTCGAGGGCCTCAACGGCCTCGTCGCGACGGCCATGCTGGGCCTGTCCGCCGTCTTCCTCGTCGAGGCGTGGCGCGCCACGCGGCGGTTGCGGGCCGGCGCGCCCCCGCCCGCGGCCTGACGCGGGCCGCCTGGCGCCGGCTGCCAGGCCTCGCGGTCGGCGACAGGGGTCGGGGGATCGTCGGCACGCCGGCTCGCGCCCGCATCCGCGCCCACGACCGCCCGGGCGGGCGCAAGGCCCGCCCCTACCTCAGAATCGCGAATTCCGCCATCTACGATGATCCGACGCGATGTTTGTCCATCCTCGCGAATCGATCGCCGCAGGCGTCCCGCCCGATCGCGGCCCGTCGTGGCTCGACGCCGGAACCCGTAGGGCGCGGCCCTCGTGGCCGCCCGCCGGTCGCGCCGACGCACCCTCGACGCACCGGCCCCGCCGTTGCGAACGGGGATCCGCGGGACCGCGAGGCCCGCCGCGACGCGGGCGCCGTTCGCGCGGCACCGGCGCCGAGGATCGACGCCGGGACCCGTGGGGCGCGGGCCTCGAGCCCGCGCGCCGGTCGCGCGCCCCACCGCGCGCCTACTCGTCGTCGGGCGCCGCGCGGTCCTCCATCCCGTACTTCTCGAGCTTGCGCTGCAGCGTGAACCGCGAGATCCCGAGGAGGTCCGACGCGCGCGTCTTGTTGCCCTGCGCGCGGTGCAGCGCCTTCTCGATCTCGCGGCGCTCGACCCGCTCGACGAGGTCCACGAGGTTGTGCACCGACTCGTCGTCGCCCGCGACCGCGGGGCCCGCGCCGCGCCGGACGCTCTCCGACAGCGTCTCGACGCCGATCACCTCGTCGCCGAGCGCGATCATGCGCTTCACCTCGTTCTCGAGCTCGCGGACGTTGCCCGGCCAGTCGTGGGCGACGAGCCGGTCGAGGACGCCCTCGCCCAGCGTCTTCGGGCGGCGGCCCGCGGGCGTGTGCACGCGCAGGAAGTGCTCGACGAGGAGCGGGATGTCCTCCTTGCGCTGGCGGAGCGGCGGCGTGCGGACCGTCAGCACCTTGAGGCGGTAGTAGAGGTCCTCGCGGAACTCGCCGCCGTCGACGAGCTTCTTCAGGTCCTTGTTGCTCGCCGAGAGGATCCGCACGTCCACCTTGCGGACGGTCTTGCCGCCCACGGGGCGGATCTCGCCCTCCTGCAGCACGCGGAGCAGCTTCTTCTGCATCTCCGGGCTCATGTCGCCGACCTCGTCGAGGAACAGCGTGCCGCGGTCGGCGAGCTCGAAGAGGCCCTTCTTGTCGCGGTCCGCGCCGGTGAAGGCGCCGCGGACGTGGCCGAACAGCTCGCTCTCGAGCAGGGTCTCGGTGAGCGCCGCGCAGTTCTCGGAGAGGAACGGCTGCTTCGCGCGCGGGCCCTTCGAGTGGACGGCCTTGGCGATCAGCTCCTTGCCCGTGCCCGACTCGCCCTCGATGAGCACGGGCTCCTCGGTGGAGACGACCTTGTCGAGCAGCTTCAGGAGCTCGCGCATGGCGGGCGCCCGGCCGACGATGTGCGGGTACGAGCCCGCGGGCTCGCCCGCGCGCCGCAGGCGGTCGCGCACGTCGGAGAGCTCCTGGGCCTGGAGGTCGACGCGGTGGACCAGCTGGCCGTTGAGCACCTCGAGCTCGCGGGCGCGGCGCTCGTTCTCCTCGTAGAGCCGCGCGTTCTCGATCGCGATGCCCGCGAAGTCGGCGAGGCTCGACAGCGTCTGGAGCTCGACGGCGGTGAACGCGCCCTTCTGCAGGCGGTTGTCCACGTAGACCGCGCCGATGGCCGTCCCGCGCACGATGAGCGGGATCGCGAGCACGCTGCGGGCGCGGATCGCGTTGATGGACAGGAACTCCTGGAACCGCGGGTCCTCCACCGCGTTCGCCGCGAGGATCGGCTGCCCCGACCGCAGCACCTGCTCGACGATGTTGCGGCTGAACGCCTCCTCGGGCTCCGCGACCTCCTCGCGCTCGAAGTTGCGCGCGACGCGCACCGCGGGCTCCTCGCCGGCGCGGCCGAGGACGAGGAACGCGCGCTCGGCCCCCGCCAGCTCGATCACGTGGTCCACGATGATCGCGAGCAGCCGGTCGAGGTGCAGCTCGCTGTTGAGCGCCTTGGCGATGCGCTGCAGGCGCAGGAGGCGGTCCTCCTTGTCCTTCGCCCGCGACATCTCCTTCTCGACGTCGAGGATCATCGTGTCGCGGCTGTCGGACAACGCGGCGGGCGGCGGCGCCTGCTCGAAGAAGATGCGGGCGCTCCCCACGCCGATCTCGTCGCCGGGCTTCAGGGCCGAGCGGTCGACGAGGTGGCCGTTGAGCGTGGTCCCGTTCTGGCTGCCGAGGTCGTGCAGCACGTACTGGGCGCCGTGGCGCTCGACGCGGCAATGGGCCCGCGACGCGCGGAGGTCGAGCACCGCGACGTCGCACTGGGCCCCGCGCCCGACGACGATCACGTCCTTGTCCACCTCGAGGACGGTGCGTCGCTGGTTCTCGTCGAGGACGAATCGGGGCACCGCGCCGACCTCCGGAGGGGCGCGCCCCCGCGGGCGCGATGCCCGGATCCTACGGATTCCGTGCGAATCCGCACGTCGAAAGCGCCGATGATGTGCGCCGACACACGGCACCCCCGGGTCCCCCCGGAGGTGCGTCGCTCCCCCGGGGTCACGGTGGCCGCGGGGCCCCCCGTGTCGTAGATTCCGGCGTCCCCTCGGACCTCCCATGGGCAAGTCCTACTCCCTCGCCGATCTCGCCGAGCTCGCAGGCGTCGCCCGCGAGGCGGTCTCCGCCTGGGACACCGAGGGCCGCCTCGGGGAAGCGCCGCGCGACGAGGTCGGCCGCCGGGTCTACGGCTTCGAGCAGGCCGAGCGGGCCGTCGCGCTCGGCGGCCGCTCGGTCCGCCGCCGGATCTCGGTCGTGAACCAGAAGGGCGGCGTCGGCAAGACGACGTCGGTGTTCAGCCTCTCCGCCGCGTTCGCCGAGCGGGGCCGCCGCGTCCTCGTCGTCGATCTCGACGCCCAGGCCAACCTGACGTCGTCGTTCGGCTACGACCCCGACACGCTCGACAAGACGAGCGAGGACCTGCTGACCGACGAGAAGGTGCGGCCCGAGGACGTGATCCTCGAGACGGCGATCGAGGGCGTGCACCTCGTGCCCGCCGACATCCGCCTGTGCCGCGTCGACGTCAAGATCCACGAGATGTTCATGCGGGAGCTGATCCTGCAGAACAAGCTCCGCCACCTGTTCCAGCACTACCACGTGATCCTCTTCGACTGCCCGCCCAACCTGTCGAAGGTGACGATCAACGCGCTGCTCGCGAGCGACGAGGTGCTCGTCCCCGTCGAGACGCAGTCGTACTCGATCAAGGCGCTGTCCGACCTCACGAACACGTTCTCGCTGATCCGCCAGAAGATGAACCACGCGCTGCGCGTGTGGATCCTCCCCACCAAGGTGGACCGCACGTCGGCGCTCGCGAACGAGTTCCTCGGGGCCCTCGAGCGCGCGTTCGGCGAGCGCCTCCTCCCGTCGGTGTCCATCGACCCCGAGATCGTGAAGGCGCCGATGTTCTACGAGCCGGTGACGCGCGCCTTCCCGTCGTCGCGGGCGGCCCGCGAGTACGCGCGCCTCGCGCGGTTCCTCCTGCTGCCCGACGCCGAGCGCGACCAGCAGGCCCGCTCCGCCGACCGCCTGAAGCCGCTGGACTGACGGCGACCCGGTGCGCGGGACCGCGAGGCCCGGTGGCCGCCGATCGGCGGGGCCGCCTCGATCGGGCGCCGGACCTGCGCCGCGGCGGCCGGCTCCGGACGCGGACCGGTGACGCGCCCGGCCCCCGCCGGGCCCGCCGGCCGGCCGGGCCCGAGCGGTCCCGCCGAGCCCGATCCGGCCCGCCCGGCGGCTTGATACGCTCCCGTCCATGAGCGTCCCGCGTTCCTCCGTCCCCCCCATCCCGTGCCGGCCGGCGGGCCTCGCGTACCGTCGCCGGGGGCTCGGTCCCCGGGCGTCGATCGTGGCGCTGCTCCTCGCGCTCGTGCCGGCGCCCGCCGCGCGGGCGGGGACGATCGAGGACGCGCGGAAGGCCATGGCGAAGGCACTGGCGTCGGACGACCCGGCGGTCCGGCGCACGGCGTTCCTCGGCCTGATGGACTTCGACGGCAAGGACGCGTTCGACGACGTCGCCGCGGTGCTCGGCCGCGAGTCGGACCCCGTCGTCCAGCACGCGGCGGTGCTCGCGATCGGCCGCATGCGCACGCCGGCGGCGACGGACGCGCTCGCCGCGGCGACGCGCGCGGCGAAGGGCCCGCGGCGGCTGCTCTACCTCCTCGCGTACCGCGAGCAGCTGAGCGACGCGGGGAAGGCGGTGCTGCTCGAGATCGCCGGCGGGACCGACCCGGTGGCCGCGGCGCACGCGGGCCTCGCGCTCGCGAAGAAGAAGGCGGCCGAGGCGGCGCCGTTGATGGTGGCCCTGCTCGCGCAGAAGGACGCGCCCGTGCGGGCCGCGGCGGCGCGGGCGCTGGGCGAGCTCGGCGTCCTCGCGCCGAAGGACACCGCCGCGAAGCTCGCCGACGCGCTCGCGACGGGCGACGGGCGCGAGCGGACCGACCTCGTGGCCGCGCTCGAGGCGATCACGGGCCAGAAGGGCCTCGAGGACGACCCGGCGGCGTGGAAGGCGGTCGTGGGCGGCGCGGCGGCGGCCGGCGTGACGAAGGCGCCGCGGCCCACGGCGTACGCCGTCGGCGTCCCCGTGCGCGGCAAACGCGTGGTGCTGGTGGTGGACCACAGCGTGAGCACCGACGACCCCCACCCGTTCCAGGACCGCGAGCGGCTGCAGACGCTCTGCAAGGTCCCGGGCGCGCGCGACGTGCCGTGGTTCAAGATGAAGACCATCGGCGACTTCCTGAACGCGCACGCGACGCGGATGGTCGCCGACCTCCCCGAGGGCCGCGCGATCGGGTTCATCGCGACGGGCGGGACGAAGAACGACACGAAGCTCGCGCGCCCGACGCCGGCGACGCCGGGCGCGCGGACGGCGGTGGCGAAGGCGATCGAGGCGATGAAGCCCGAGAACGGCCTCGACCTGCTCGGGGCCCTGACGGCGGCGCTCGACGCGGGGGGCAAGGAGCCCGCGGCGCTCGCCAACGGGCCCGACGAGATCGTGTACTTCGGGTGCGGCGTGCCGTGGCAGGCGCCGGTGAAGGAGCCGGCCGCGGTCGGGGTCTCGGCGGGACTTCGGGCCCGGCTGCGCCTCGTGCCGATCCACATGATCGGCGTCGGCAACCACAACGCGGACATGTACCGGACCATCGCCGACCTGTCGGGGGGCCGGTACGTCGACCTGTCGCGCTGACGCGCGGGCCTCGCGTCCCCGGGGCACCGGGGCGCCGTCCCGAGGGATCGGGCCCCGGGCCACGGATTCGGTAGACTCGGGGGCTCCCCGTCCGAGGTCCGCCCATGCGCCGTCCCGCCCCCTGGCTCGCCCTCTCCCTGGCCGTCCTGCCGGTCGTCGCGGTGCGCGCGTCGGCCGAGCCGCCGGCGGCCGCGCCCGCCCCGGCGGCGAAGCCGCTCGCGACGGACGCCGAGGTCGAGGCCGCGCTCGCCAAGTTCAAGGAGGACTTCAAGGCGAAGGGGCTGAAGGGCGACGACAAGCTGTCGCAGAAGGACTTCGCGCTGAAGGAGCTGGCGAAGCTCCAGCACCCGAAGGTCGTGGACGCGCTGGCTTCGGCGTCGCGCGACGCGGACGCGACGGTGCGGATGCTGGGCGTGATCTACCTCGGCGACCAGAGCGCGCTGCCGGGCGCGGCGGGCAAGCGGGTGGTCGAGGCGACGACGCGCGGCGCGATCGAGGACGCGTTCCGGATGACGTGCCTGCAGCAGATCGGGCGGCTCAAGTACCTCGGCGCGCGCGAGACGATCAAGGACGCGCTGAAGGCGCAGTCGTACGCGGTGAAGAAGTCGGCGCTGGCGGCCGCGGGCCGCACGGGCGACGTCCGGCTGCTGCGCGAGGTCGTCGCGGTGATCGGCGTCGAGCTGCCCGCGGACGGCGCGGGCGGCGGCAGCGACCCGCAGTCGAGCGGCAAGGAGGTCACGCAGGAGGGGTACTCGTGGGAGGGCGCCGAGGCGTCCGTGGACACGGGCACCGCCGGCGACTCCGACCAGAAGGCGGCCGAGGCCCAGGCCAAGGCGCAGGCGGCGGCGAACCAGGCCGCGGCGGCGAAGGGCAGCGGCGGCGGCGGGCCCGGCGGCGGCGAGGGCGGCGCGCGCGGCGCGGGCGGCGCGTCGCGGAGCCCGAAGGAGCTGATCCCGACGGTGCTCGGCGTGCTGAAGCAGCTGACCGGCCGCACGTTCGCGAACGCGGGCGAGTTCAAGAAGTGGTTCGTCGAGCACCACAAGGAGCTCGCCGAGCAGGCGAAGGCCCTCGACGAGCAGGAGAAGGCGCAGAAGGCCGCCGCGAAGTAGCGCCCGACGCGAGCCGACGGCGACGGCGCCGTTCGCGCCGGGCCGTTCGTTCCCGGCCCCGTTCGTTCCCGGCCCCGTTCGTTCCCGGCCCCGTTCGTTCCCGGCACTTCGTCGCGGGTCCTTCGCTTCCGGCCGTGCGCTCCCGGCCGTGCGGTCCCGGCCGTGCCTTCGTGGCCGTTCGTGCCGCCCGCCCCCGCGGCCGGGAGGACCCTCGAACGCCGGGATCCCACGCCCGCGTTCCCCCGCGGCCGCGGGTCCCGGGCGGGCGACCGGTGTCCCCGCAACGCGACGGGCCCCGCGACCGGGGAGGTCGCGGGGCCCGTCAGGGAACCGGAAGGACGCGCGCGCTACTTCTTCTGCAGCTCGATCTTGACCTCGGTCACCACGCACTCCTTGCCCGCCTCGACCGTGATCGGGATCTCCTTCACGATGTTCTCGGAGTAGTTGTACGCGCTGATCTTGCCGTCGGCCTCGACCGGCACCTCGTGCATGCCTTCCTTCCAGACCACCAGCGTGTACGAGCCCGGCGGCACGTTCTCGAGCACGAACTCGCCCGGCTTGCGGTCGCCCTCGGCCGTGGCCGACGTGACCGTGTAGTACGGGTGCTCGACCGTGAGGACGTACGCGTTCATCCACGGGTGGACGTCGCACTTCACGAGGTAGAGGCCCGCGTCCTCGAGGAACGCGTCGGCCGTGTCCTCGTTCTTCGAGTTCGGCGCCGACGTGAAGTTGAACTTCGTGCTCTGCAGCGAGTTCTTGTCCGCTGGCGTCTTGAAGCCGTGGATGTTGTGGTCCGCCGCGTCGCTGTTGAGGACGACCATCTGCGTGCTCGTGCGCGCCAGCAGGACGTGCGGCACGTACTTGCAGCCCTTCTGGTCGATCGTCGCGACGCGGTCCTCGCTCTTCATCGCCTCGGGCCACTCCTTGCCCGACGTCACGTCCTTCAGGTAGACGACCGCGTTGCCGACGCCCAGCGTGGCCCGGTCGAACACGAGGCGCTCGCTGTCGTGCTCCTTCTCGCCGCAGCCCTTCTCGTTGTCCTTGCCGTGGATGACCTTCGGCAGGGCGAACTTGTCCTTCTCCTCGGCGGAGAGGGCCAGCGTCACGACGCCGCGGACGGTGACGCCGCCGGCGACCTCGACGACCTTGTACTCCTTGCCGCCGGCGGGCGCGGGGGCCGCGACGAACGACAGACCGACGAGCCCCGACACCAGGGCGGACGCGAACAGCGAGCGCTTCATGGGATGTTTCGTCTCCGGACGAGGGTGGAACCCGGAGGGTACCCCTTCGACAGGGGTCCGAAAGCCAATTGCGAGCGCTCCCGCGATCGACGCAACCAACGCCACGCCAACGAGTTGCGACCGCTCAGCGCCGGTCCTCGGGCGGGGCCTGCGGCGCCTCGAACTCGAACGCCACCTCGACGACCGCGAACGGCCCCACGGTGACGTGCGCCACCGACTCGAGCGCCGGCGACGCCACGTACCGCGGCACGCCTCCGCCCCGCGACGTGCGCATCGACAGCCCCGGGTGCCACGCGACGACGTCGTACGTCCCCGGCGGGACGTCGTCGAGCCGGAAGCCGCCGGGCCCCACGTCGCCCCGCGCGACCGCGCTCGTCAGGTCCACGTACGGGTGCGGCGACGTCACCACGTAGGCCTGGAACGCGCCGCGCCCGTCCTCGGTCACGAACGTCACGCCGGGCGCCGCGAGCCAGAGCTCCTGCACGTCGTCGAGCGTCGCGCCGGGCCCGACGGACACGTTGAACCGCGTCGGCCCTCCGGCCGCGCCCGCGTACCCGCGCACCCACCAGTCCGCGGCCAGCCGGTTCTCGAGCTCGAGCTGCGTGCCGGCGCGCGCCACGCTCACGAAGGGCCGCAGCCGGCCCGCCTCGGCGACCAGCCGCAGCCGCGGCACGTCGCCGCGCCGGACCGGCGGGAACGCCTTCCCCTCGCCGATCCCGACGAGCGCGACCACGACGTCGGCCAGCGCGTCGCCCTCGCCCACGACGACCCGCCCCGCGGGCGTCGGCGCGTCGGTGCCCATGGCCGGCCACGCCTCGTAGACGGGATCGACGGCCCGCCCGCGCAGCGTCACCCGCCCCACGATCGCACCGGCCCGCGCCGGCCGCGGCCCGCCGACGTACGGCGTCGCGAACCGCGGGGACGCGAGGCCCGCTCCGTCGCCGGGCGTCCCGCGCACCGGCCCCTCCCGCGGCGGCGCGATCCGCGCGCGCGGGATCCGCGGCCGGGGCGCCGCCCCGTCGCCCCCGTCGCCGCACGCGAGCGCGAGGCACGCGACGACCGACGCCACGCACACGACCGAACAGGTCCGACCGCGACGGCGGCTCACCATGGGCTGGCCTCCCGCGCGGGTCGGGCGCGAGCAGGAGTGTACCCCCCTCGCGCCCGTCGCGTGCCCGGCGAGCCCGGCGCGCGGCGGCCACGCACCGCCGGGAGGCGACCGGGAGGGGCGCCGGACCCTACGACGGCGCCGCGAGGAGCGCGCGGGCCTCGGCGAGCACCCGCGCGACCTCGATGCCGTCGAGGCACGGGTGCCCGGGCACCGGGCACGTCTCGAGGTAACAGGGCGCGCACGCCACGCGGTCGTAGAGGACGCGCGCGGGCCCCGCGCCGCGCGGGCCGCAGACCGCCGGGTCGGTCGCGCCGAAGAGCGCGAGGACCGGGGTCCCCACCGCCGCGGCCAGGTGGAGCGGGCCCGTGTCGTTGCCGACGAGCAGGTCGCACCGCGCGAGGAGCGCCGCGAGGCCGAGGACCGTCGTCGCGCCGGCCGCGGAAAGCAGGGGGACGCCCGCCTCGGCGGCGATCGCCGCGTGGAGCGGCGCCATCGCCTTCGTCCCCACGAGCACGACGTCGAGCCCGTCGGCGTGCAGCGCCCGGCCGAGCGCGGCGAAGCGGTCGGGCCCCCACCGCTTCGCCGTGCCGTAGTGGCTCCCGGGCTCGAACGCGACCACGCGGGCCCCGGGTCGGCGGCCGGGCGCGGCCGCGAGCCACGCGTCGGCCGCGGCGACGTCGTCCGTCGTCGGCGCGAGGCGCCACGCGCCCTCGGGCGCGGCGAGGCCGAACGGGCGCAGCAGCGCCCCGAAGTACGCGACGCGGTGCGCCGCGCGCAGCGGGCGCCAGCCCGTCACGGGGTGCGTCAGCAGCGCGGCCCGCAGGTCACTCGCGAACCCGACGCGGACCGGCACCCGCGCCGCCGCGACCGGGAGCACCGCCCGGAACGACCGCGGGAACACCAGCGCGGCGTCGCAGCCGGCGGCGCGGTACGCGCGCGCCGCGCGGAACGCCCCGCGCACCGTGCGGTCGGGGTCGAGCACGATCGTCGCGTCCACGGCGGGCAGCCGGGCGCCGAGGCCCGCCACCGCGGGCCGGCCCGCGACGACGAACCGCGCCCGCGGGGCCGCGCGCGCCAGCGCCTCGAGGGCCGGCGCGACGAAACACACGTCGCCCAGCCAGTTCGGCAGGCGGACGAGCACCCGCCGCAGGTCGCCCGCCTCGACCGCGCGCGCCGGCGCGGGCCCGGCGTCGGCCGGAGGCGAGCGGGCCTCGCGGTCCCGGCCCCCGTCCGAGGGTTCGCGGACGGTGGAGGCTACTTCGCGCTCGCCTGCGCGCTCGACGGCTGCGCGTTCCAGTACGTGTAGATGAAGTACGCGAAGAAGCTGAACAGCGAGACGATCGCGGCGAGCAGCCAGAGCGGCACGCGCGCGTTGCCCTCCGCGATGCCCGAGGTCTCGTACAGGTACACGTCGTCTTCGTGGCCGCTCATGGGGTCTCCGCGCCGGACGGCGCACGCCTTCGACTCGACCGCGCGGGCGCGGGCCGCCCTAGTCCCGGTCGTCCTGACGGACGACGGCCTCCGCGGCCTCCTCGACGTTGCGGAACTGCCCCGTCCGGACGGCCCAGAGGTAGACGAACCAGGCCGCCAGCCCCATCAGGGCCGACGTGGCGAACAGCATGGCGTGGAGGGACGCGGCGAGCACGGTCATGACCTCCCCATCGTAGCGGACGGCGGCCCCGGAGGGGAGCGGGAGTCGATCCCGGGGCTCGGGACCGCGAGGCCCGGCGCGCCGGGGCCCGCCCCCGGTGCCGGCGGGCTCGACGCGAGGTCCTCGGGGAGCACCGCCCGGAGGCGGGCGGACGCCGCGATCACGAGCAGGCTCGACGCCACCATGGCCAGCGCCGCGAAGACCGGCGGCAGCGGCGCCACGACGGCCCAGCCGACCCCCACGACGTTGTAGGCGAACGCCCAGACGAGGTTCCACAGCGCCGCCCGGCGGGTGCGGCGCGCGGCGCGGAACAACCCGGGGAGGCGCGACAGGTCGTCGCCGAGCAGGCTCACGTCGGCCGTCTCGCGCGCGAGGTCGGTCCCGGAGCCGACGGCGATCCCGAGGTCGGCCGCGGCGAGCGCGGGCGCGTCGTTGAGCCCGTCGCCGACGAACGCGACCGGGCCGCGGTGCCGCGCGCGCAGCGCCGCGACCGCCGCGACCGTCCCGTCCGGCAGGCACCCGCCGACGGCGTCGGCGTCCGCCACGCCGACCGCGGCGGCGACCTGCCGCACGACGCCGGGCGCGTCCCCCGAGAGGATGCCGACCGCGAGCCCGTCGGCCCGCAGGCCGGCGACCGCGGACGCCGCGTCGTCGCGGAGGCGGTCCGCCAGGCCGACCCGGCCGACGACGTCGCCGTCCACCCCGACGACGACGGTGGTCGTCGTCGCGTGGGCGCCCGCGTCGCCCGTGACCCACGACGGGCTGCCGACCCTCACGACGCGGGCGCCGGCCGGGCCTCGCGTGACCC
>JAEUHO010000118.1 GCA_016795345.1 Planctomycetia bacterium
GCGCGGTCAGCACCAGCGGCGCGCCGCGGCGCGCGCGCGCGCCCCGGAGCCACCACGCCATCCGCGCGAGGCCGTGCACGTGGACGACGTCGACGCCCGGGGCGAGCGCGGCGCGCACCGCGCGCGCGTACGCCCACGAGCCCGGGAGCGGGCCCGCGGGCCGCGCCAGCGGCACGACGCGCAGCCGCGGCGACGGCGCGACCTCGCGCGCGCCGTCCGGCCGGCAGAGGAGCGTGACGTCGTGCCCGCCGCGCGCGAGGGCGCGCGCCAGCGAGACGACGGCGAGGCCGATGCCGTACCGCGGCAGGTGCCCGTCGAGCGTGACGTGGGCGATGCGCAGCGGGCGGTCGCGCGCGTCCGGGTCCATGGGTCGCCTCCCGACGGGCCGGCGCGCGTCAGCGCGTCGCGTCGCCCGGCGCCCCGGGCTCGCGCGGCAGGAAGAGCCCGAACGACGACGTGAAGCCGTGCAGGTAGGTCGTGCCGCCGACGGGCCCGATCTCGCCGCTGCAGAAGAACCCGCCGAGCGCGACGTCGGGGAACCGCGTCTGGAACGCGCGCGTGTCGTGGTCGGGGACGCCGTAGAGGCCCATGCCGCGCCCGAGGCACGAGAAGAGCAGCGCGCCCGCGCAGGTCGGGCCCGCGCGGTCGGCGCACCGCCGGAGCGTGCGGTCGAGGTCCTCGGCCGACGTCACGCGGTCGCGCACGTGCAGCCGCACGCGCCGGCCCTGGCGCAGCATCTCGCCGACGAACAGGCCCGTGCCGTCGCGCTCGCGGCCGAGGAAGTTGCGCACGAGCCACGGCCCCTCGTCGTCCGGCGCGGCGAACGGGTCCGCGTCGATGCCGAGGAAGAGCGCGCTCACCCGCGCGAGGCTGCGGTCGCGCTCCGCGGCCTCGCGCAGCACGCGCGACACCGCGTCCATGGCGGGCTCGCCGTCGAGCGAGAGCAGCAGGTTGTCCTGGCACGCGGTGACGCGCATCACCGGCCCGAACGGCCGGCACCCCTGCGCGACGGCGGGCACGACGACGACGTCGCCGGCGAGCGCGAGCCCCACGGCGCCGGTGCGGACGAGGCGCTCGTCGCAGAACAGCACCTGCTCGCCCGGCCCGGACGCGCCGCTCGCGAGGCCGCCGACGGTCACGTGGCCCGGGTACGCGAAGTCGAGCCCCGCGACGAGGGCGTCCGGGCGGATCGAGAACGGGTCGGCGATCCACACGAACGACGGCTTCGCGGCGGGCATCACGCCGAAGAGCGCCTGCCACGCCGCGGGCGGCGCGTCCTGGCTCGGGAGGCGCTCCTGCGTGACGTGCAGCGCGCGCACCTCCACGCCGGGGAGGTGCGCCGCGACGACGGCGAGCGCCGCCGGCGACTCGTGCTCGCGCCCGCCGCCGGCGACCCCCATGGCCGTGCCGCCGACGAGGGACGCGCCCGGGAGGGCGTCGCGCACCCGGTCGCGGACCGTCGCGGACCGCGAGGCGTGATCCGGCCCGAGGAAGACGAACGCCGCGTGGGCGGGACAACCGGCGAGGCCGCGGACGACCTCGCCCACCACGCGATCGAGGAGCGCGGGCAGGTCGGAACCGACGGCGGATGCGGAGGCCCAGCGCACGGCGGAGCCACCCTACCCGCGGCGTGCGCGGCCGTCGGCACGAATCCGCGCCCCTCCCCGGCCCCTGTTTTCCGCGTCCGCGGGTGCGGGTAACCTCCCCGCCCGGAGACCGCCATGACCGAGGCCCGGACGCTCACGCTCGCCCCCGCCCCCGCCGACGCGCCCCCGCGGCGCGCCCACGACGGCTGGACGTTCCTCGGGAGCACGCCGGAGAAGACCGCGGTCGAGGTGGTCCTGCGCGCGTTCGACACCGACATCGAGTTCGCGACGGGCACGTCCGCCGCCCACCCCGACGCCCCGGCCACGCGCGTCCGGCCCGGCGAGGGGGCGCGCCTCTCCGGCCTGTTCTTCTTCGCGCGGCCCGCGTCGGCCACCGCCAAGGGCCGCATCCTCGTCCGCGGCGTCTGACCCGCGCGCCCGGCCCGTCGTTCCGTCCGTCCGCCGACGTCCCGCCCTCCCGAACGCCCTACCCTTCCCGTCCGCGCCCCGCCGCACCGCGTCGGGTCCGTCCTCCGCTGGAGCCTGCCATGCGTCCCCTGCTGCCCGTCGCCGTCCTCGCCCTGACCGCGTTCCTGCCGGGCCTCGCGTCCGCCGAGGACGCCGCGTCGCCGCAGGCGCCCGAGGCGCCGAAGGACGGCGCGCCCGCGCAGCCGACGAGCGCCGAGGCCGGGGGCGCCGAGGCGGGCGTCTCCGGGACGAAGGAGCCCGACGCGGCGGGCGCCGCCAAGGCCGAGGCGGCGAAGGCCGATCGCCCCAAGACCGTCGAGGCCACGAAGGGGCGGTTCGTCGTGACCCTCGAGGTCGCGGGCGTGCTCGAGCCCGTGGGCGCCGCCGAGGTGCGGTACGAGCCCGAGGCGTACGGCGGCGAGCTCGAGGTCGTCGAGGCGTTCCGCGGCGGCCCGGTCGAGAAGGACCAGGTCCTCGTGCGGTTCTCCACGAAGAAGCTCGACGAGCAGCTCGAGGCGGTCGGCCGCGACGTCGAGATCGCCCGCCGGGCGCTCTCGCGCCAGCAGGAGGAGGCGAAGAAGTCGAAGGAGGCGTCCGACGCCGGCCTCGCGCGCGCGACCCTCGAGCGCGACCGCGCCGCCAAGGCGCTCAAGCGGTTCGTGGACGCCGAGCGCGCCATCCGCACGAAGGACGCCGAGCTGCGCCTCAAGAACACCGAGGACTCCATCAAGGACCAGGAGGAGGAGCTCGCGCAGCTCGAGAAGATGTACGGCGCGGGCGACGCGATCGAGGAGACCGAGCGCATCGTCCTCGCGCGGGCGCGCCGCCAGCTCGACCGCACGCGCATCGGCCTCGAGTTCCAGCGCTCGCGGCACCAGTGGTTCGTCGAGGTCGACCTCCCGGACGAGCAGCGCAGCCTCGAGCTCGGCGCGGCGAAGGAGGCCCTCGAGCTCGAGCGCGCCGTGGCGACGGCGGCCCTCGCGCTCGAGCAGAGCCGCCTCGAGCTCGCGCGCGCCGAGGCCGGCTTCGCGAAGCAGGAGAAGGCGCTCGCCGACCTCAAGCGGGACCGCGAGGCCCTCGTGCTCAAGGCCCCGCGGGCGGGGCTCGCGATCCCCGGCGCGTGCGTCCGCGGCAAGTGGCACGGCACCGAGGAGACGCTGAAGGAGCTCGAGGCCGGCGGCAAGCTGCGCGCGAAGACCCCGGTCTTCACCATCGTCGAGCCCGGCGCCGTGACGGCGCGCACCGCCGTCGGCGAGGCGAAGGTGCTGTCGGTCAAGCCCGGCGCGGCGGTCGAGCTGCGCCCGGCGGCCGACGAGAAGGCGAAGCTCACGGGCCGCGTGCGCACGGTGGCGCCGGTCGCCGCCGACGGCGGCTTCCCCGTCACCGTCGAGGTGGACGCGCGCGACGCGCGGTTCCTGCCCGGGTTCGCGGTCAAGCTGAAGGTGGTCCTCCGCGAGCTCGACGCCGCGATCGCCCTGCCGGTGAAGTGCGTCGGCGGCGAGGGCGACGAGCGCTTCGTCCACGTGCTCGGCGCCGACGGCACGTCGGTCAAGCGCGAGGTGAAGCTCGGCGACACGTCCGACGGCAAGGTCGAGGTGGTGGAGGGGCTCGCCGGCGGCGAGTCGGTCCTCGCGAGCCCGCCGAAGTGAGGCTCGTCGCCGTCGTCGCCGCCGTCCTGGCCGCCGTCGCCGCGCTCGCGTTCGGCGCGTTCGGGGGCATCGCGCCCCGATCGGGCGAGCCGACGCCGGCGCCGGGCACGGTCCGCGGCCCGGACCGCGCGACGCTCGACGCGGCCATCGCCCGCGGCGTCGAGCACCTCGTGGCCACGCAGAACCCCGGCGGCTCGTGGGGCGCCCCGGCGAGCAACCTCTGGGACATCTACGCGCCGGTGCCCGGCTCGTACTACGCCTTCGAGGTCGCCGCGACGGCGCTGGCGGTGAGCGGGCTCCGCGAGGCCGCGCCCGACGACCCGAAGGCCCGCGCGGCCGGCGACCGCGGCCTCGACTTCCTGCTGCGCGAGCACACCAAGGCGAAGCGGATCTCGCCGGACGTGCTCTACAACGTCTGGGCCCACGCCTACGCCCTCGACGCGTTCGCGTGCGAGCTCGCGCGCGCGCCCGAGCCGGCGCGGGCCGCGGCGCTCCGCAAGGCCGCCGCCGAGGCCGTCGACTTCCTCGTGCGCTTCGAGTTCGTGGACGGCGGCTGGGGGTACTACAACTTCGACATCACCGCGCGGCGGCCGGAGCACGGCTCCACGAGCTTCACCACCGCGACCGTCCTGCAGGCGATGAAGCGGGCGGCGGACCAGGGCGTCGAGATCCCGACGCGTGTCGTGCGACGCGCGCTGGAGTTCCTCGCGGTCTCCCGCAAGCCCGACGGCGCGTTCGCGTACTCGTGGGACCACCGCTACTACCCCCAGGGCGGCATCAACAAGACGCAGGGGAGCCTCGCGCGCACGCCGGTCGGCCTCGGCGCCATCCGCCGCTGGGGCGGCGACGTCCCCGAGCGCCAGCTCGTGAAGGCCCTCGACGACCTCCACGAGAAGGGGCGGTTCCTCCTCATCGCGCGCAAGTACCCGATCCCCCACGAGACGTGGTTCCAGAACTCGGGGTACTTCTGCTTCTACGGCTACTACTACGCGAGCCGGCTCTTCGACCTCGTGCCGGCCCCCGTCGCGCGGGAGCACGCCCGCAAGATCGCCGCGGCCCTCGTGCCGCTGCAGGAACCGGACGGCTCGTGGTGGGACTACCAGCTCTACTCGTATCACCGGCCCTACGGCACGGGGTACGTGCTGCGCGTGCTCGCGGCCTGCCGCGCGTATCGCTGACCGCGGAGGGGTCGCGGAGCCCGACGGGTCGCTGGGGCCGGCGGGTCGCTGAGGCCGGCGGGTCGCTGAGGCCGGCGGGTCGCTGAAGCCAACGGGCCGCGGAGAAGCGCCGGGCCGCCAGGGTCGATGCGCGGCCCGGCGGCGGGTCGCCGTCGGCACGCGGCCCCGGGCTCGCGATGGGGCCGGGGTGCGCCGGCGTACCCGACGGGAACGGACCGCGCCCCGCCTTCGGGACGCAAGGCCCGCACGCGCGCGGGCCTCGCGGTCCATCGGTTCGCCGGGCGCACGGATCGCTGGGAGCACGGATCGCCGGGCCTGCGGATCGACGGGTCGACGCTCCGACGGGCGTCGAACCGACGGACGCCGTGCGCGACTACCGCCGCAGCGCGCGCGCTTGCGGGCCCGTGTAGAAGAACCCGTCGTGGGTCTTCTTGGGGCGGCGCGATGCGCTCACCATCCCGAGCACGATCGCGAGGACGCCGACGACGCCCGGGATCAGGTGCAGCAGCGGGTGCACCAGGAACCCCAACGCGCAGCCGGCGACGCTGACCGCGCCGACCACGACGAACACCTCCGCGAGGCCGGACGGGACGAGGCCGCCGGTCTTGCCCGCGCCCATGCCCTGCGGCGCGACGACCGGGCCCGCGCCCTTCGCCGGCGTGCCGACGGAGGCCACCGGCGCGAGCTCCGGCGACGACGCCGTCGCCCCCTCGCGGTTCGCCGCCGCGAGGTCCTTCGCGAGCTTCGAGACGGGCCGCGGGTCGCTGGCCCAACGCGCCAGGAAGTTGTCGCGGTCCTTCTCGCGCATCCAGCGGTTGCCGCGCTTCTCCGCCTTGATCGTCGTGCGCGAGCGGCCCATGTCGTCGTGGCCGGGGTGGATGACGGTCTCGTCGGGCAGCGGGTCGAAGATCCGCTGGATCGTGTCGTACAGGGCCGCGCCGTCGTCGCCCGGCACGTCGCGCACGCCGATGGTGCCCACGAGCAGCGTGTCGCCCGTGAACAACACGTCGGGCCCCTGCAGCACGATCGCCTCGGGCGAGAGCCCGGGCGCGGCGCGGACGCGGAGGCCCGTCTCGCCGAGGGCGAGGACGTCGCCGTCGCCCACGCGCCGCGTGACGACGCGGCAGTCGGCCGCCGCCCCCATCACGACCTCGGCGCCGGTCTTCTCGCGGAGCAACGCGGCCGCCGAGAGGTGGTCGCCGTGCAGGTGCGTGTCGACGACGAAGCGCAGCGTCGCCCGGCGCGACCCGACGACGCGGAGCACCTCGGCCGCGTCCTCGAGGATCGGGTCCACGACGAGCGCGTCGCGCGACGAGGGCTCGACGACGACGTAGGAGCGGGCGCCGCTCGCGTGGAGCAGGGGGTGGATCTCGAACGAAGGCGGGGGCGTGGCCACGGGGGGATGGTGCCACCGAGCGGGGACACCCGGGCCGGGTTCCGCCCCGCGGCGGCGTCCCGACCGGCGCGGACGCCTACCCGCCCGAGGGCCCGGCCCGCCAGTCCGCCTTCGTCACGCGGACGCGCAGGGGGCCCGCGGCGGTCGGCGCGAGGTGGATGACGTACATGCCCGTCGTGAACGCCCGGACCTCGTGGGTCGTCGTGCCCCCCGCGTGCGTGAAGGCCGTCGTCGCGGCGGGGTCGGGCAGGTTCCGGGGCTCGAGCTCGACCGGGCGCCCGGGCCCGACCTTCACCTCCGTGGCGGCCGGCGCGGTCACCTCGACCTGCAGGACCGCCGGGCCCACCACCCGCACCCGGACCGACGCCGAGCCGTCCGCCGCGCGCGGGAGGTCCTCCTCGACGAGCACGACGGGCGGCGGCGCCACGCGGCCCGGGGCGTCGGTCGGACGCAGCCACAGCCACGCCCCCACCAACACGGCGCCGGCCAGCAGGGCCAGGCCGTTGACGAGGTCGCGGCGCGGGGCGGGGGCGGTGGGAGCCATGGTCCGGAGCCTACGAGCGTATCGCAGGAATGCCCGTCGCGAGCGCAGCGAGACGATCGCCGGGCGCGGCGGGGAGACGATTGGGATAGGCTCTAACGCGGGCCGGGCCTCGCGCCTTCCCCGGGCCGGTCGGGGTCCCGCTCGGCGCGCACGAGCACGAGGTCGCGGACGCTCGGGCCGTGCCCGAGCACGTTGCGGCCGAAGTGGAACCGGAACTGCGGCGCCCGCGCCACCTCCGTCAGGCGGAGCGGCTCGTGTTTCGGCACCTCGCCGAGCTCGTCGGCCTGCCCGAGGACCCAGGCGCGCCCCCCGGGCGGCACCGCGGCGAGCAGCTCCGCCGGGTTGCGGGCCGTGACGGTCGCGCGCCGCGCGTAGAACATCAGCGAGTGGATCCCGACGCCGTACACCACGGCGGGGTCGTCGGGACGGGCCTCGGCCACGAGCGCCGACGCGAGCCGCGGCACGGGCATGTACCGCCCCAGCGCCGGCAGCAGCGCCGCGCTCGCAAGCGTCGCGGCCCACGGCGCGACGAGCAGCACCCCCACGACGACCGCCGCCCGGCGCCGCGCCCCGCCGTACGCGACGACCGCGCCCGCGACGGGCAGCCCGACGAGGAACGGCAGGGCGGCCGACGCCACGTCGGGCGGCACGTGCGCCCGCGCCATCACGAGGAAGGCCGTGCCCGCGGCGGCCGCGGCGGCCGCGAGCACCGCCGCCGCCCGCACGAGCCGCGGGTGGGCGCCGCGGAGCAGCGCCGCGAGGAACGGCGCGAGCGCCACGGCGAGCATCGGGTACCCCGGGAGCAGGTAGACGTTGCGCTTGCCGAACGGCACGCTGAAGAACAGCAGCGGGA
>JAEUHO010000135.1 GCA_016795345.1 Planctomycetia bacterium
TCCCCACGCCGCGGGCCTCACGTGCCGACGCACGGGCCTCGCGTCCCCGCGCCGCGGGCCGCGGTGCGTGGCCGCGCGCGCCCACGGCGACGTCTCGCGATCTCGCGCGCGTCACCGCGGGCACGCGGGCCTCGCGTACCGGCGAGGCGGACCGCCTGCCGCCAGGGGATCGGCGATCCGCTCGGCCGTCAGTCGCGGAAGAGCGACTTCAGGTTCGTCTTCGCCTCGTCCACCTTCTTGAACCACTCGACCGGGTCGCCGACGGTGTCGCCCGTCAGCGTGTCGAGGGCCTTGCCGATGGGCCCGGACAACGTGGCCCAGCGCGCCTGCGCCTCGGGGCTCGGGTTCTTGCTCGAGGACCGCGACGGGACCATGTTCTTCCCGGCCTTCACGATCTCGACGAGGATCGCCTGGCGCTGCTTGCTGGTCTTGTAGTTGCCGAGCGCGGAGACGGCGGCGGCCGCGAAGTCGGCCTGCTTGCCCTTCTTGAACGACTCGAGGAGCTTGTCGATGGCGCCGTCGGGGTGCAGCGCGCCGATGGCCTTGACGATGTCGACGTTCCAGCGCGTCTCGTCCTCGAGGTCGTCGGCGGGGTAGGCCGAGGCGAGGTGCTTCCAGGCCTCCTTGCCGTCCTCGGTCTCGACGAGCGCGTCGAGCGCGTCCTTGCGCGCGGACGTCATCTTCGCGGACTTCACGACCGCGCCGAGCTCCTTCGCCGCGGACGAGCGCGCGCCCGTGTCGGTCGTGCCCTTGTAGAGCGGCGGGATCTTCTTCACGGCGACGGTGACGGCCGACTCGTCCTTGGCCTTCATCGCCGCGTCCAGCTCGGCGACGGCCGCCTTGAGCTGCGAGGTCGCGTCGGCGGCGGGCGCGTCGGCCGCGCGGGCGAAGGACGGCGCGACCACCGCGGCGGCGCCCGCGAGGGCGACGACGACGGCGACGGAGACGAGAGCGGAGGGACGACGCATGCGGGGCTCCGGGAAGGTGACCCCTTCATGACAACCCGTTCCGAGGGTCGTGGGAAGGATCATCGGCACTGCGGCGTCCGAGGGGATCGGGCCCCCGCGGGACGATCGGACCGCCCCCCACGCGACGATCTGGGGCACCAACGCGGGGGAACGCCGCGGGGGGACGACGCAAGGCCCGGCGCCCCGGGGCCGACGCCGCGTGGAAACGCGGCCCGGTGGCCGTCAGCGGGTCCGCAGCGCCCGCTTGACGAGGTCCTCGACCGGCAGGGTGGCCGCGTCGGGCAGGCGGCGGAGGCGCTCCGCCGCCTCGCTCGGCTCGAGCCCCAGCGCGACGAGCGCCGCCACGGCTTCGGCCACCGGGCCGTCCGCGGGCGGGGCGGCGGCGGCGGCCCCCCCGGGGGCCACCGCGCCCCGCAACTCGAGGACGAGCCGCTCGGCGGTCTTGCGGCCGACGCCCTTGATCCGGGTGAGCGCCGTGACGTCGCCGGCCGCGATCGCGGCGCGGAAGGCGCTCGGCGGCATCCCCGAGACGAGCGCGAGGGCGGTCGCGGGCCCGACGCTCGAGACGCCGAGGCAGGCGCGGAAGAGGGCCCGTTCGTCGGCCGTGAGGAAGCCGAAGAGGCGCCAGTCGCCCCCGCGTTCCGGGACGACCAGGTGCAGGAGGAGGCGGACGTCCTCGCCGACGCGCGGCAGGCGGTCGGCCGTGGACGCCGGGATGGCGACCACGTACCCGAACCCCCCGGTCTCGACGACGCAACGCGTCGCCTCCTTCTCGGCGAGCCGGCCGCGGACGCTTTCGTACATGGCCGACAGGATAGGCGGGGAGGCCCCCGCTCCCCGGGCGCGGGGCGCGGGGGCCCGGCTCCGACGGCGGGCACGCGGGAACCCGGGGGCTATGATCCGCGCTCCCCTAGGGCGTCCCCCCATGCTGCACCGCGACTTCATCCGCGACCTCCCCCAGAAGGTGGGCTCCACCGTCGTCGTCCGGGGGTGGATCTTCCGCCGCCGGACGGCGGGCAAGCTGTGCTTCATCGAGGTGCGCGACGGCAGCGGCGTCGTGCAGGCGGTGGTGAAGAAGGGCGCGGTCGGCGACGCGGAGTTCGAGGCCGCCGACAAGGTCCAGCTCGAGAGCAGCGTCGCGGTGACCGGGACCGTGCGCGCGGACCCGCGCGCGCCGGGCGGCGTGGAGCTGTCGGTGACCGCGTTCGAGGTGGTGTCGGCGTGCATCGCCGACTTCCCGCTGGGCAAGAAGGAGCACGGCATCGGCTTCCTGATGGAGGAGCGGCACCTCTACCTGCGGAGCCGCAAGCCGACGGCGGTGCTCCGCATCCGCGCCGAGGTGGTGCGCGCGCTGCGCGAGTGGCTCGACGGCCACGGCTTCACGGCGGTGGACGCGCCGATCTTCACGCCCGCGGCCGCCGAGGGCACCGCGAACCTGTTCAAGGTGGACTACTTCGGGGAGCCGGCGTTCCTGTCGCAGACGGGCCAGCTCTACATGGAGGCCGCGGCGCAGGCCCTCGGCAAGGTCTACTGCTTCGGCCCGACGTTCCGCGCGGAGAAGAGCAAGACCCGCCGGCACCTGACCGAGTTCTGGATGCTCGAGCCGGAGATCGCGTTCGGCGACCTCGACGAGGTGATGGGCGTCATGGAGCAGTCGGTGTCGCACGCGGTGGCGCGCGTGCTCGAGCGCTGCCGGCCCGAGCTCGAGGCGCTCGGCCGCGACCTCGGCAAGCTCGAGAACGTGAAGCCGCCGTTCCCGCGCGTGTCGTACGACGAGGCCCTCAAGGTGCTCGAGGGCACGCCCGCGGCGATCGCGTGGGGCGAGGACTTCGGCGCGCCCCAGGAGGACGCGATCTCGGCCCGCTACGACCGCCCGGTGCTCGTCCACCGGTTCCCCATGAAGATCAAGGCGTTCTACATGCGCCCCGACCCCGCGCGGCCCGACGTCGCGCTCGGCTGCGACCTGATCGCGCCGGACGGGTACGGCGAGATCATCGGCGGCGGCGAGCGCTCGAGCGACCTCGCGTACCTCGAGGGCAAGATCGCGCACGAGGGCCTGCCGAAGGCCGCGTACGAGTGGTACCTCGACCTGCGCCGCTACGGCGCCTGCCCGAGCGCCGGCTTCGGCCTCGGCCTCGAGCGGACGGTCTCGTGGATCTGCGGCCTCGACCACGCGCGCGAGGCGGCCGCGTTCCCCCGCACGCTCAACCGGGTCTACCCCTAGCCCGCGGAGCCCCCATGTCGGCCGACGCCTTCGACCCCGCCGCCACGCTCCGCGCCCTCGAGGAGGCCGTGGCGTCGGTCGTCGTCGGGCAGGACGAGGTGGTCCGCCGCACCGTCGCGTGCCTGGTCGGCGGCGGCCACGCGCTGCTCGAGGGCGCGCCGGGCCTCGGCAAGACGCTGCTCGTGCGCACGCTCGCGGCCGCCACGGGCCTCGCGTTCGGCCGCGTGCAGTTCACGCCCGACCTGCTGCCCGCCGACGTCACCGGGACCACCATCCTCGTGGACGCGCCGGAGGGCCGGCGGTTCGAGTTCCGCCCGGGGCCGCTGTTCGCGCACCTCGTGCTGGCGGACGAGGTCAACCGCGCGACGCCGCGCACGCAGAGCGCGCTGCTCGAGGCCATGGCGGAGGGCGCGGTCACCGTCGCGGGCGAGCGCCACCCGCTGCCGCAGCCGTTCTGCGTGCTCGCGACGCAGAACCCGGTGGAGATGGAGGGCACGTTCCCGCTGCCCGAGGCGCAGCTCGACCGGTTCCTCGCGAAGATCGTCGTGCCGGCGCCGGACGAGGCCGCGCTCGTCGAGGTGTTCCGGCGCGGCGCGACGCCGCCGGCGCCGCCGGTGGTCGCGACGCCGGCGCACGTGCTCGCCGTCGCCGAGGCGGTGCGCGCCGTCGCGATCCCCGAGCCGCTCCTGCGGCAGGTCGCGCGGATCGTGCGCGCGACCGACCCGCGCGGCGCGGCGTCCACCTCCGCGGCGCGACGGCACCTGCGGCTCGGCGCGTCCCCGCGCGGCGGCGAGGCGATCTGCCGCCTGGCGCAGGTCGAGGCGCTGCGCGCGGGCCGCGCGTGGGTCGAGGCGTCCGACCTCGCGGGCGTGGTGCGGCCGGCGCTGCGCCACCGCCTGCTGCCGTCGTTCGAGGCCGAGGCGCGCGGGCTCGTCGCGGACGCCCTCGTCGCGGAGGTCCTGCACGACCTGACCGACCTCCCGCCGGAGGTCGAAGCCGTGCTCCGGGCCGTGGACCGGTCGCCGACGGCGTGAACGAGGCCCCGCGGGCCCGAGGGCCCCACGCGGCGCCACTCGAGGTCTCCGGGACGCGAGGCCCCCCCGCCCGCGGCTCGGCCCCCCCCCACCGAGGGAGGGGCCGTCCGCCGCGGCGTCAGCGGATCCGCTCGACCTTGGGGCCGTCGGGCTTCGGGCCCTCGCCGCCGCCCTTCGGGGGCGGCGGGGGCGGCGGCGCGGTGGCCGTGGCGGTCGCCGGCGCGCCGGCGGCCGGCGACGTCCCCACCGCGGGCGCGCCGGAGGCGCCCTGCGCGCGGGCGCCGGGGTCGCCGACGAGGCTGCCGAAGTACTCCGGCATCTGGACGCCGCCGACGTCGCGCATGATCTGGAGCGCGGGCGGGAGCGCGCCGGCGAGGCTGCGCACGAAGTTGGCGGTGCCGCCGCCCTTGCCGTCGGCGCCGCCGCCGTCCCACACGATCACCTTGTCGAACTTGATGTTGCTGATGGCCTTCGCGGCCGTCTCGGCGAGGTGGTCGAGGTGCTCGAGCATGAGCATCTGGAAGGCCTGCTGCGCGCCGCCGCAGGCGCTGACGATGCGCTGGAAGCCCTCGCCCTTCTTGGCGAGGATCTCGAACTGGCCGCGGGCCTCGGCGTCGAGCTTGGCGAAGATGGCGCGGGCCTGGCCCTCGGCCTCGATGCGCGTCATCTCGGCGGTGGCCTCGGCGTCGACGATCTGCTTGGCCTTGGCGGCCTTGGCGACGGCCTCGAGCTCGGCGCGCTTCTCCTGCTCGATCTTCATCGAGAGGGCCTCGGCGGTCTTGGCCTCGGCGGCGTACTGGGCCTGGCGGACGGCGGCGTCGGCCTCGCGCTTGCGCGTCTCGGCGCGCTGGAAGTTGTCGGCCTCGACGACCCGGAGGTTGGCCTCGGCGGTGGCGACCTCGGCCTTGGCCTTGTTCTCGCCCGTGACGGCCTTGGCGTTGGCCTCGGCGACCGCGATGCGCATCTGGCGCTCGGCCTCCTTGACCTGGGCCTCCTGCTCGAACGACGCGGTGCGCTGTCCGACCTGCTTCTCCTTCTCGAGCTCCGCGACGCGGACCATGCGGTCGCGTTCCGCGCCCTTCACGCCGATCTCCTGGAGCTTCTCGGCGTCGGCGACCTGGATCGACTTCTCGCGCTCGGCGGAGGCGACGCCGATGGCGCCGCGCTTCTCCTGCTCGGCGACGTCGATGCCGGCCTGTTGGATCGCCGTGGCGGCGGCCTTGCGGCCGATGGCCTCGATGTAGCCCGACTCGTCCGTGATGTCGGTGATGTTGACGTTGATGAGGACGAGGCCGATCTTGCGCAGCTCGGGCTCGAGGGAGCGCTGGATGCTCTCGAGGAACTTGTCGCGGTCCCGGTTGATCTCCTCGATCCCCATGGATGCGATGACCTGGCGCAGCTGGCCGAAGATGATGTCCTCGGCCTGGCGCATGATCTGGCTGGTCTCGAGCCCGAGCAGGCGGATGGCCGCGTTCTGCATGGTCGAGTCGTCGGTGCCGATGGCGACCGTGAACACGCTCGGCACGTTGACGCGGATGTTCTCCGCCGACAGCGCGCCCTTCAGCGGGATCTCGATCTGCATCGGGTCCAGCGACAGGAAGTCGTAGTCCTGGATGAGCGGCAGGACGAACGCGCCGCCGCCGTGCAGGCACTTCGCGGAGTCCCCGGCGCGCACCTTGCCGTAGATCACGAGGATCTTGTTGGACGGGCAGCGCTTGTAGCGCTTGGCGAGGAAGACGATGAACCCGAAGACGACGCGGACCGCGGCGACGACGATCAGCGCGCGGGTGTCTTCGAGCAAGGAGGCGGCGAGGAACATGGCGTGAGACTCCGTCAACCGACGAGGGGGGTCACGTCGAACGTGTCGTCGGCCACGAGGCCGAGGATGCGGACCTGTTCCCCGGTGGGGATCTCGGGTCCGTTCGTGCTGGCGGCGGCCTCGACGGACCGGCCCTGGACCTCCACGGTGATCTTGCCGGCGCCGCGGCGGCTGCCGGGGATGCGGAGGTACACGCGGGCCGTACGGCCGACGGCGTTCTTGAGGTCGAGGTTGCCGCGCGACTGCAGCTTCCAGAGCGAGGCCATCAGGAACGCGATCGCGACGACGGAGGCGGTGCCGGCGGCGATGGCGACACCGAGTCCGGCCCAGGGGGTCCAGCCGGCCTTCCCGGCGGCCATGCCGGCGAGGCCGAAGAAGGTGAGGCTCGAGACGATGGTCTTGAGCGACAGCCACTTGAGGAACGACAGCTCGTCGCCGACGTGGCCGACGTCGTGGCCGGCGAGGTCACCGGCGTCGCCGCCGAGGTCGTCGCCGACCTCGTGGTCGCCGCCGATGCCGACGAGCATCATGATGGTCTGCAGGACGAGGATCGTGCCGCCGACGAGGGCGCAGATGA
>JAEUHO010000253.1 GCA_016795345.1 Planctomycetia bacterium
GCCCGTCGCCCCGACGGCCCCGTCGCTGCCCGAGGGCCCGATCGAGCTGCCGCCCGAGACGCCGAAGGTCCCCGACCTGCCGCCGCTGCCCGAGACGCCGAAGGCGCCGGACGCCCCGCAGGTCCCGGACGCCCCGAAGGCCGGCGGCGCCCTCGTCGCGTCGCTGCCCGCCCCCCACCGCGTCGCGCGCTGACGGCGCCCCGGGACGCGCTGCCCGTGCCGCGGGCCCCGGTGCCGACGGGTCCGCGGGTCGCGGGCCCCTTCGTCGCGGGCCCCTTCGCCGCAATCCGCCCGGCGCAAGCCCCCTGCGTCGGGGGTGCCCGGCCGTCGGTCCGCCCGACGCGAGGCCCGGCGCCGCTCGCCCGCTGGATCCACGGGTCGCTCGCGGTGCTGCTGGCGGTGACGTCGTCGGCGTGCGGGATGAAGCGCGCGCTCGTGCTCGACAGCCGGCCCAGCGGCGCGCGGATCTGGGTGAACGGCGAGGAACGGGGCACGACCCCCGTCCGCCTCTCGTACGTCCACGACGGGCTCTTCACCGTGCGCGTCGAGAAGGACGGGTACGAGCCCCTCGCCGAGGAGGTCCGCACCGAGACGAAGCTCGACGCGGTGCCGGGCGTGGACCTCTTCGCCGAGAACCTCGGCCCGCGGCGCGAGCGCGTGACGTCGCGCACGTTCGACCTCGTGCCGCTCAAGCGCTCGGCCTACACCGACGCCGAGATGGACGAGATCCTCCGGCGGGCCGGCGAGTTCCGGCGCCGCATGGAGCAGGAGGTGACCGAGCCCGGGACACCCACGCCGACGCGGCCCGCCGCGCCGCCGCCGACGACGACGCCCCCGCCGCCGAAGCCCCCGCCGCCGACGAAGCCTTCGGGGACGCCGCCCGCCGACCGATGATCGGGGCGGTGAGCCGCACGTCCCCCCCGCCCTCGTCGCCCGCGCCGCTCGAGGCCGCCGACCTCGCCGGCCGCACCGCGCTCGTGCTCGGGCTCGGCCGCTGGTCCGGCGGCGTCGAGACGGTGCGGTTCCTCCACCGGGTCGGCGCGCGCGCGATCGTCTCCGACAGCGCCGACCCCGCGTCGCTGGCCGCCTCCGTCGCCGCGATCGAGGGCACCGGCGCGACGACCGTGTTCGGGCCGCAGACGCCCGCCCTCCTCGACCGGCTGCCCGCCGACGGCTTCGTCGTCGCGAGCCCCGCCATCCCGTTCGACCATCCCGTGCTCGTCGAGGCGGCCCGCCGCGGCGTCGCGACGACGTCGGAGATCGCCCTCTTCGCCGCGCGGGTCCGCGCGCCGGTCCTCGGCGTCACGGGCACCAAGGGCAAGAGCACGACCTCGACGCTGCTCGCCGCCATGCTCACGGCGTCGGGCCGCCGCACCCATCTCGGCGGCAACGTCGGCCGCTCGCTCCTCAACGACCTCGACGCGATCGGCCCCGACGACGCCGTGGTGCTCGAGCTGTCGTCGTTCCAGCTGCACGGCCTCGCGCGCACGGGCTTCCGCCCGGCCGTCGCGGTCGTGACCAACCTGTTCCCCGACCACCTCGACCGCCACGGGACCATGGCGCACTACGCCGCGAGCAAACGCGCGATCCTCGACGCGCAGACGGCGGCCGACGTGGCCGTCCTCCCGTGGCGCGACGCGACGCTCGACGGCTTCGGGTTCCGCACCGCCGGCGCCGCCCGCCGCCTCTTCTTCGCGCCCGAGCCCTTCGTCGGCGACGGCGTCCACGTGACCGCCGACGGCGGCCTCGCCGACGCCCGCGGCGCGGGCGGGACCGACCTCGCGGCCTTCCGCCTCTGGGGCCGCCACAACCGCGGCAACGCCGCCGCGGCGGCGGCCGCCGCCCGCGCCTTCGGCGCCACGTGGGCCGAGGTCCGCGCCGGCGCGGCCTCCGTCCGCCCGCTCCCCCACCGCCTCGAGCCCGTCCACGAGGCCGCGGGCCTCCTCTTCGTGGACGACTCCATCGCCACGACGCCCCAGAGCACCGCCGCCGCCCTCGAGGCCGTCCCCCGCCGCTGCGTCGTCCTCGTCGGCGGCAAGGACAAGGGCAAGGACGCCCCGGTGGACGTCGCCCCGCTCCTCGACGCGGCCGTCGCGCGCGCGCGGGCCGTCGTCGGCATCGGCACCACGGGCCCCGCCGTCGTGGCCGCCGCGGCCGCCCGCGGCCTGCGCGCCGTCGCGGCGCCGTCCGCCCCGGACCTCCTCGCCGCCGTGCGCGCCGCCGTCGCCCTCGCGTCGCCGGGCGACGCCGTGCTGCTGTCGCCGGGGTTCTCGAGCCTCGACCAGTTCGCGTCGTTCGCGGTGCGCGGCGACGCGTTCGCCGCCGCCGCGAAGGCCGTCTGCCCGGCCTGACGCCCGACCCGGTGGCGCGGCAACGCGAGGCCCGCCGGCCGCCGGGCCTCGCGTCCCCCGGACCCCGACCGCCCCCGGAAGCGACGGGAAGGCCGCGCCGGGCGCTACCATGGGCACGATCATGATCTGTCAGGTCTGCGAGTCCCGTCCCGCCACGATCCACATCACGGAGATCGTGAACGACCAGAAGAAGGTCCTCGACCTGTGCGAGGAGTGCGCCCAGGAGAAGGGCCTCGCCCACGGCAGCGCGAACTTCCCGAGCCTGCTGAAGGACCTCGTCGGCGAGCGTCCCCCGGTGTCCGCGAAGAAGTGCCCGGAGTGCGGGATCACGTTCGACGAGTTCCGGGCCAAGGGCCGCTTCGGGTGCCCGAAGGACTACGAGGTGTTCGCCGAGGACCTCGCGCCGCTGCTCGAGAAGATCCACAACGCGAAGCAGCACGTCGGGCGGGTGCCCGCGGGCCGCGCGCCCGACGCGGGCCGCGACGAGCGGCTGCGCCGGCTGCGGCGCGACCTGGCGCGCGCCGTGGCCGAGGAGCAGTACGAGGAGGCGGCGCGGATCCGCGACGAGATCCGGCAGACGGAGGAGGCCCTGCGGGGCGTCGTCTGATGGAGCTTACGGACTTCCTCACGCCGGGCGGCGAGTGGCTCCGCGGCGACGGCCGCGACGCCGACGTCGTCATGTCGTCGCGGGTGCGCCTCGCGCGGAACCTGGCCGGCTTCCCGTTCGCGACGCGCGCGTCCGACGAGCAGCGGAGCGAGATCCTCGGGAAGATGCGGACCGCGAGCGAGACGCTCCCGCTGGGCCCGCGCCGCTACTTCGTCGACCTGACGCCGCCGGGCAGCCGCCGCGAGAGCAAGGAGCTCGAGCTCGACCGCACGCTGCTCCACGAGCGGCACCTCATCAGCACGGAGCTCGAGAAGGGCAAGGGCCCGCGCGGCGTGGCGTTCGGCAGCGACGAGCGCGTGAGCGTGATGGTCAACGAGGAGGACCACCTGCGGATCCAGGCGATCCGCAGCGGGTTCGCGCTCGACGAGGCCCTCGCCGACGCCCGCGCGCTCGACGTCGCCCTCGAGGGCGCGGTGCGGTACGCGGTCTCGCCGACGTACGGCTACCTCACGGCGTGCCCCACGAACGTGGGCACGGGCCTGCGCGCGAGCGTGATGCTGCACCTGCCGGCGCTCGTCCACGCGCAGGAGATGAACCGGGTCTTCCAGGCGGCCTCGCGCACGGGCCTCGCGGTCCGGGGCTTCTACGGCGAGGGCACGAAGGCCATGGGCGACTTCTACCAGATCTCGAACCAGGTCACGCTGGGCCAGTCCGAGGAGGAGATCCTCCGCAAGCTGTCGCGGATGCTGCCGACGTTCCTCGAGTACGAGCGCAAGGTCCGCGAGCACCTCGTCGCCACGTACCGCGTGAAGGTCGAGGACAAGGTCTTCCGCGCCCTCGCGGTCCTCCGCGCCGCGCGCACGGTCTCGACGGACGAGGCGATGGAGCTCCTGTCGGCGGTGCGCCTCGGCGTCGTCACGGGGCTGCTCACCGGCGTGGACCTCGCGCGCCTGCACGAGCTCTTCGTGCTCGTGCACCCCGCGCACCTGCGCCGCCAGGCCGGCCGCGCCCTCGACACGGCCGTCGAGCGCGACACCGCGCGCGCGACGCTCCTCCGCCAGCGCCTCTCGGCCTGACGCCGGCGCCCCCGACGGCGAGCCGGACGGCACGCGCCGGGCCTCGCGGTCCCCACCCCCGGGTCGCCCGTCGGCGGAGGGGGCCCCCGGGGCCGGTGTGCGACCATGGAGGCCTCCGGAGACCTCCCATGACCCCCCGTCGCCTCCTGTTCGCCGGCCTCGCCCTGGTGGCCCTGTTCCCGGCCGTCGGCCACGCCGCCGACGCCCCGGCCGCGCCCGCCCCCGCGGCGAAGCCCGAGGACGTCGTCACCGCCTCCCTCGGCGCGTTGAAGCTCGGCGAGGGACTCGTCGCCCACCAGGTGATCCTGTTCCCGTTGATCCTCGAGACGCCGCCCCCGGTGCTCGAGCTCGTCCCGGCGCTCGGCGGCGCGGCGATCGCGGTCGAGGAGCCGGCGTCGGGCGGCGTGGACAAGGTGAAGGTGAAGAACGTCGCGGCCAAGGCCGCGCTGCTGCTCGCCGGGACCGTGCTCGAGGGCGGCCTGCGCGACCGCGTCGTGCGCGAGGACGTGCTGCTGCCCGCGGGCGCGTCGGCGGACGTCGTGACGGTCCCGGGCTCCATGTCCACCGACCGTCGCAAGGAGCCGAAGCCGTTCAAGGTCGCCGACTTCCTCGCGCCGCCCTACCTGCGCGACTCGGCGCTCTTCCGCGCGAGCTCGGCGTCGATCACGTCGAAGTTCATCTCGCACTTCCTCGAGTTCCGCAACGAGGGCGACAAGCGCCGCTCGCTCGCCGCCATCGGCGGCTCGGACACGCTCGCCGAGTACTGCCTGCCGTGCCAGCGCTCCATGGCGCAGTGGCCGGACAAGCGCGAGGCGGGGTTCGTGGTCGGCGGCATCGCCGTCGTGCGCGGCCGCGTGCAGGCGCTCGACGTGTTCGCGACGAACGCGCTGCTCGTCGGCTGGTTCTCGCCGCTGCTCAAGAGCCTGTCGTTCCCCGCGGCCGCCATCGAGCTGCGCGCGAAGAAGGCCGGCGTCCCGCTGCCCGGCGGCGACGACCCGAAGGCGGTCCTCGACGCGGCGACCGCCGCCGCGTAGGCGCTCGCGGCCGGCCTCTCGAAGGCGACGCTCGCCCGCCGCGAGCTGCCCGCGGGCGCGGTCGGCGACCTCTTCACCCTGACGCTGCCCGACGGCGAGCGCGGCACCGCGCTCGTGCACGAGGGCGTGCTCCTGCACGTGTCGCTCTACCCGCACGACGCGTTCGAGTACGGCCTCTACGCCCAGCCGCTCGTCCCGCTCGAGGGCGAGGACGTCTCCGGCACCGACGACGACACGCTCGACCCGTTCGCGCAGCGCGCGAAGATCGGCGCGCGTTTGACGGAGCAGGAGCGGCGCCTCCTCGAGCGCCTGCGCGGCGGCAACCGCTGAGGCCACTCGCCCCTCGGGCTCGCGACGATCGCGGGCCCGCGGGGGCGGTCGCGCGCCCGGGACCGCGAGGCCCGGCGGCCGACGCCCGACGGCCGGCCCGCCGCTACCATGCCCTCGGCGGCGCGCGCCGCCGGGCCCCGGGGGCGCACGATGTTCGACCGCTTCACCGACCGCGCCCGCAAGGTGCTGGGGCTCTCGCGCGAGGCCGCGCAGCGATTCCGCCACGATCACATCGACGCGGAGCACCTGTGGCTGAGCCTCCTCGCGGAGGGCCGCGGCGTCGCCGCCCGCGTGCTGACGACGTTGCACGTGGACCCGAAACGGCTCCGCGACGCGATCGAGCGGACCCTGTCGGAGGGCTCCGCGCCGGCCGCCGCGGGCCAGCTCCCCTTCACCGCGCGCGCGAAGCAGGTGCTCGAGGACGCGATCGAGGAGGCGCATCGCCTCGGCCACCGGAACATCGGCACCGAACACCTCCTCCTCGGGCTCCTCCGCGACCGGACGGGCCCGGCGGCGGCGACGCTCGCCGGGCTCGGCGTGACCCTCGAGGCCGCGCGCGACGAGATCGTCCTGCTCCTCGGCGCGACGCCCCGCGAGACCCGTCCCGCGCTCTCGCCCCCCGACGATCCGGTCTTCGACCGCCTCACGCGGCCCGCGGGGAAGGCCGTGTTCTTCGCGCGCCGCGACGCCCAACGACGGGGCTGCCACGAGGTCCGCACCGAGCACCTGCTCCTCGGCCTCCTCGAGGTCGAGGAAGGCCTCGCGCGCGCGGTGCTCACCCAGCTCGGGGTCGACGTCGCGCGGCTCGCGACCGCCGTCGAGCCACACGCGCACCGGGACCTGGAGCGCCCGCCGGCGGGGCATCTCCCCCTCGCCGAGGCCGCGCGCGAGGTCCTCGCGCTCGCCGGGCGCGAAGCGGAGGGGATGGAGCATCGGCTCGTCGGCACCGCGCACCTCCTGCTCGCGCTCCTCGTGCGCGGCGACAGCCCCGCGGCCCGGGCGCTCGGCGACGCCGGCCAGCGCGCCGACGACCTGCGCGAGACGATCGTCGACCTGCTCGAGGCGACCCCGGGCCTCGACGGCCCCGCCGAGGGCACGCGCACGCCGAGCGCGATCGTGGACGCGACGCCCGCGCGCGCGATCCGGCCCGAGCGCCCCACGCCCACGCTGGACGCGTACGGCCTGGACGTCGCGCGGGCCCTCGAGGCCTCGCGGCGCTCGGCGGTCGTCGGGCGCGACGCGGTGCTCGACCGGGTCGTCGACGTCCTCCACCGCCGCGCGCGGCCCAACGTGCTGCTCGTCGGCCCGCCCGGCGTCGGCAAGACCGCCGTGGTCGACGAGCTGGCGCGCCGTTGCGCGACGGGCACGGACGCCGGGCGGCTCGCGGGGTACCGGGTCGTCCGGCTCGACGTGCCGGCGCTCGTCGCGGGGACGAAGTACCGCGGCCAGCTCGAGGAGCGCGCCCGCGTGCTGGTGGCCGAGCTGCGCCGCGCGGGCGACGTGGTGGTGCACGTCGAGGACGTGCGGCTCCTCGCCACGAGCGGCTTCTCCGCCGAGTCCCTGAAGGTCGCCGAGGCCCTCGGGCCGCTCGTGCGCGGCGAGGCCGCCGCGACCATCGTCACCGCATCCGCCGAGGTCGCGGGCCCCACCCTCGAACGGCTCGGCCTCGCGCACTGCTTCACGCCGATCGAGGTGGCCGAGCCGGAGCCGGCGGCGGCGCGCGCCATGGTGGCCGCCCACCGCGAGGCCCTCGCGGCCCACCACGGCGTCGAGGTCACGGACGACGCGCTCGACGTCGCGATCGCGGGCGGCCTCACGCTCGTCGGCCGCCACCTGCCGTCGAGCGCCCTCGACCTCCTCGACGAGACGTGCGCGCGCGTCGCCCGCCGCGGCGCCGCGGGCGCGCGACCCGTGGTGGACGCGACGGCCGTCCGCGCCACGCTCGTCGCGGCACGGCCCCCGGAACGCTGACCGCCCCGCGTCGCCCTTGGGTGGCGGTCGGACTCCCGGGACCGCGAGGCCCGGCGGCCGGCCGGACGTCGATTCGCTACCATGGGCGCGGCCGTCGACGGCGCCGGCCCGGGGATCGCTCGATGTTCCACGCCTTCACCGATCGCGCCCAGCGGGCGCTCGACTTCGCGCACGAGGAAGCTCGACGGCTCCGGCACGACGCCATCGACACGGCGCACCTGCTGCTGGGCCTCATCGACGAGGGCTCGAGCGTGGCCGCGACCGTGCTCGCGCGGATGGTCGGCGACCTCGGGACCGTGGAGCGTGCGGTCGAGACCGCCCTGACGCCGGGGCCGCGAGCGACCCGTCCCGAGCGGTTCACACTCACAGCCGCGGCGAAGAAGGCGCTCGACCTCGCGCTCGTGGAAGCGAGTGACGTCGGCCTGACCCGCATCGCACCCGAGCACCTGCTGCTCGGGCTGGTCCGCGAGGGCGACGGGATCGCGGCGAAGGTGCTCGCGGAGCTCCACGTGAGCCTCGAGGCGCTCCGCGGCGAACTGCTCCACGCCTTGCGCGAGGAGGCGCCGTCGCCCCCGCCGCCCCCGGCCTCGATCCCGATCACCGGGAGCGTGTTCGATGGCTTCGACCGCCGCGCCCGCAAGGTCCTCGGGCTCGCCCTCCAGGAGGCGCAGCGGTTCGGCCACGACTTCATCGGCACCGAGCATCTCCTGCTCGGCCTCGTCAAGGAGGGCACCGGCATCGCGGCCTGCGTGCTGAGGAACCTCGACATCGACCCGAAGACGCTCCGCGAGGAGATCGAGAAGCGGGGCTCGACGGGCACCGCGATGACGATCATGGGCCAGCGGCCCTTCACGCCGCGCGCGAAGAAGGTGCTCGGGCTGGCCCTTGAGGAGGCGAGGAACCTGGGGCACGTCGACATCGGCACCGAGCACCTGCTCCTCGCGCTGCTGCGCGAGGGCGAAGGGACCGCGGCGCAGGTGCTCCGCAATCTCAAGGTGAAGGCCGAGGACGTCCGCGAGGAGGTCCTCGAGCTCCTCGGCGAGGGGCCGGTCGGGACCGGCGCGTCGGCCGCCGGGGACGGCCCGTCCGGTGCCGCCGTCGCGACGGCCGAGGAAGGCCCGCGGCCCGCGCCGCCGCCGCCGACGTCGCCCGCCCCCAGGAGCAAGACGCCCGCCCTCGACGCGTTCACGACCGACGCGGCGGCGACGGAGCCGGGCCTGCCCGTGCCCCCGCTCGTGGGGCGCGAGGCCGTGCTCGAGCGCGTGCTCGCGGTGCTCCACCGCCAGCGGCACCGCAACGTCGCCCTCGTGGGCCCGCCCGGCGTCGGCAAGACCGCCCTCGTCGACGAGCTCGCGCGCCGCATGGCGGCGGGCGACCGCGTCGGCCGCTACGCCGGGCACCGGGTGCTGCGCCTCGACGTCGCGATGTTGGTCGCGGGGACGAAGTACCGCGGCCAGCTCGAGGAGCGCGCCCGCGCGCTCGTCACCGAGGTGCGCCGCGCCGGCAACGTCGTCCTCCACGTCGAGGACCCCGAGACCCTCTCGTCGAACGGCTACCAGGGCGAGTCCATGACCGTCGCCGAGGCCCTCGCGCCGCTTACGCGCGGCGACGTCGGCGTCGTCATCGTCTCGGCCACGCCCGACGTCGCGGGGCCGACGCTCGAGCACCTGCGCCTCGCCCACCTCTACTCGCGCGTCGAGGTCCCCGAGCCCGAGCCGACCGCCGCGCGCGCCATGGTGGCCGCGCACCGCGAGGTGCTCGCCGCCCACCACGACGTCGAGCTCACCGACGACGCGCTCGACGTCGCGATCGCGGGCGGCCTCACGCTCGTGGACCGCCACCTGCCGTCGAGCGCCCTCGACCTCCTCGACGAGACGTGCGCGCGCGTCGCGCGCTCCCCCCGCGCGACCCGCAGGCCCGTCGTGGACGCGGCGTCCGTCCGCGCGACGCTCGCCGCGTACCGCGCCCCGGACGGCTGAACGCCCCGCGTCGGGCTCGGGCCGCGGTCGCCCGCCCGGGACCGCGAGGCCCGGTGGCCGGTCGCACGACGGGTCGCTACCATCGAGCCGGCCGTCGACGGCGCCGGCCCGGGGACCGATCGATGTTCGACCGCTTCACCGTCCGCGCCCGGAAGGTGATGGGCCTCGCGCGCCGGGAGTCGCGGCGCCACCACCACGGCGTCATCGCGCCGGAGCACGTGCTGCTCGCCATCGCGAAGGAGGGCACGGGCATCGCGGCGGAGGTGATGTGGGCGCTCGCCGTCGACCCGGAGCTGGTCGTCGAGGAGGTCGAGAAGCGGCTCGCGCCGTTGGGCGGGTCGGGGAACACGGACGTCGTGCCCCTCTCCCCGCGGACGAAGGAGGTGCTCGAGCGCTCCCTCGAGGAAGTCCGCGAACTCGACCGCCCGTACGTCGACACCGAGCACCTGCTCCTGGCGATCCTCCGCGCGGGCGATGGCGTCGCGGCCCAGGTGCTGCGAGCCCTGGGGATGACGGCCGACGCCGTGCACGACCAGATCCAGCGGATCCTCGCTCGCGAGGCGTCCGAGACCCCTGCGTCGGGCGCGCCGAAGCCGCCCTGCCCCGAGCTCGCGCACGACCGGATCCGCTGGTGCACCGACGACGCGCTCGACCTGATGCAACTCGCCCGGAGGGCGGCGCAGCGCTTCCAGCACGCCACCGTGGACACGGAGCACCTCCTGTTCGCGCTCGCGGCCCAGCCGCGGGGCAGCGGGGTCGCCTTGCTCCGGCACCTCGACGTCGAGCCGGCGCGCATCCGCGACGAGCTCTCGATGCGGATCGGGCCCCCCGTCGCGGCGGACTCGAAGGACCCGCCGCCGTTCGGCCCGCAGGCGAAGCGGGTCATCGCGCTGGCCCTCGGCGAGGCCTCCGCCCTCGGCCACGACACGCTCGACACCGCGCACGTCCTCCTCGGCCTCCTGGTCGAGGACGACGGGATCGCGGCGCAGGCCCTGCGCGCGCTGGGCCTCGAGGCCGGCGACCTCCGCGCCGCGGTGGCCGAGCGGTGGAGAGCCAGGACCCGCCCGCCGCCCACCCCCCAGCGCAAGACGCCCGCCCTGGACGCGTTCACGACCGACGCGGCGGCGACGGAGCCTGGCCTGCCCGTGCCCCCGCTCGTGGGGCGCGAGGCCGTGTTCGAGCGCGTGCTCGCGGTGCTCCACCGCCAGCGGCACCGCAACGTCGCCCTCGTGGGCCCGCCCGGCGTCGGCAAGACCGCCCTCGTCGACGAGCTCGCGCGCCGCATGGCGGCGGGCGACCGCGTC